>CAXMLR010000323.1:0-2535 GCA_964194275.1 uncultured Solirubrobacterales bacterium | reverse complement strand
GGTGCTGATCGTCTCCGATCTGGTTTTGCCGCGGCGGCGCCGGATCGCCGCCGAAGCGCTGATCGCTGCGGAACACACGCTCGGAGAGCTCGCCGGACGCGCCCTGTCCGCGCTACCCGTCGGGTGAGCCCAGCCAGCACACCCAGGCGACGTGCTCGGGACCGGCCGAGAGCTCGCCGGCACGCCACGGTCCCGCTTGCCCGCCCGGCCAGCCGAGCGGGGACTCGAGCCGGCGGGGGTCGTAGCTGAGCGCGTCACCGAGGGCCTTGGCCAGCGCCTCTTTGCTCGACCACAGCGAGGTCAGGTAACGGTCGCGAGAAACGCCCCGGGGTGGATGGATGTCCTCGGTCGGGGTGCAGATGGACCGGGCGAACGCCTCGTCGCAGGGTTCGACACGTTCGATGTCGACCCCCACCGGCGCCCGGTGGGAGGCGATCAGCGCGTACGGATAGCTGTACGAGCGCGAGCTGTAGGACGCTCCCGCCGCTGCGCTCGCGGCGCGCGCCAACTTCCGCAGCCCATCCAGATCGACCTCGGCGCGCCGGCCGTCGAGCCACTGCAGCAGCGGCCCTTCATCAGGCCGCAACGACGGGAGCACCATGCCAGCGCGTGTGGGCGGGCAGTCGCTCCCCGCGCATCACGATCGACCGGCCTCCCACCGAGCATCCCTCGCCGATCTCGGTGTCCGGCAGCATCGCCGCGCTCGGCCCGAGCGTGGCTCCCGCGCCGACGGTGGCGGGACCAATGCGCATCATCCGGTCGTGGAACAGATGCGTCTCGACCACGGAGTTGCGGTTGATCGCGCAGTTGTCACCCAGGCGAGCGAGGTCGAACTCAGTGATGGTCAACGTCTCACACCACACGTTGCGCCCCACCTTTGCACCCATCAGCCGCAGGTAGAGCGCCATCAACGGGGTGCCGAGTGCGGTGTTCAGAAGCCAGGAGCCGGCGAGCTGCTCCTGAGCGCTGTTGATGATCTCGTCGCGCCACACGAACCAGGACCACAGGGGATGCTCTCCAGGCCGGTAACGACCGATGACCACCCACTTGATGGTGATGGTGAGGATCGTCGCCGCCACCCCAGCGGCGCTCAGCACGATCGGCGCGGCCGCCGCCATGACCCACACCCCATCGCTGGCGCCGATCGAGTCGAGGCTCCAGAACACCAGGGCGGCCAGGCCCGCGGACATCGAAGCCGGCAGCAGGATGCGGATCAGCTCGGTCAGCGTGCGGCCGACGACCAGCAGTCGAGATGGGTGTGTCGTGCGCGCGGGATCGCCCGGCTCGGCGCGCCGCGGCAGCTCGAGCGCGGGCGCGCCGAGCCACGAACTGCCACTCTTGCTAGTCCGCGGTGCGACGGTCAGCACCCCGACCAAGCTGTCGTCCTCGATCCGGGTCTCGTCGAGGAGGATCGCGCCGTTGCCCAGGAAGCTGCGGCTGCCGACCTCAACCGGCGCCACGTGCAGCCAACCATCGCGGGCCCGAGCACAAGCGAGGACGACGTCGTCGGCGGCAAAGCTGGTCTGCGCGAAGCTGGTCAACCGGTTCATCCCCACGGCGGTCGAGAGCTCCGTGCGCCGGCCGACGGGGACACCGGCGAGCGCGAGCCAGCGCCGGGTGAACACGCTCGAATAGAGCGGGAACAGGACCTCACGCGAGGCCGCCATCAGGGCTTCGGTGAACCACAGGGCCCAGGCGGTGGCACCTTCGTCGGCCTGCCAGCCAGGCCGGATCAGCGGCGACAGCGAGCGGGCGAGCAGTGCCACCAGCACGGCGTAGGTGACCACGAACGACGTCGCGAGCAGCGGCGCCAGCGTGAGCATTTCGACCGCCACCGATTGGGCGCCCCATACCGCAGGAGCGAACACCAACACCAGCGCGATCCCGGGTGCCGCGGCGAGCAGCGGAACCAGGCTCTGCCCGAGCACCCCGACCGCGTACATCACGCGCCACAGCCTGCGCCGCCGCGGCGCAGGCGGGCGGAGCGCGGGCCAGCGCTCGCCGGCCTGGCCGACCTGGGCGCCCGGAGCCCCGCTCCAGCGCACCCCGCCGGGGACCACCCCGGTCACGACGGTTCCCGGCTCGATCTCAGCGCCGTCTTGGATTTCACAGCCGGGCATCAGCAGGCTCCGAGCGCCGAGCCTCACGCCCGCGCCGACATGGATTCGGCCGACGAGCAGCTCGTCGCCCTCGATCCACCAACCGTGCATGTCGACATCGGCTTCGATCGTCGCCCCGGCGCCAACGGAGACCAGCGAGGTCGCCGGCGGCAGCGTTCCGAGCCGGGCCCCGTGGCCCACCTGGTGCCCACACCACCGGGCGTAGCGCGCGGCCCACGGGGTCCCGGCGAGGTTATCGAGGCGACATAGCTCGGCGAGGCGCTCGAGGAACCAGATCCGGCACAGAAGCCAGCCCCGGCGAGGATATCTTCCGGGACGCAGCCTCCGGAGCAGGACCGCCCGGGCCGCGACCACGATCAGCGACCGGCCGGGCGCGCTGGCGAAGACGAGCCACGCCGCGGCGAGCCAGCCCCAA
>CAXMLR010000322.1:0-2656 GCA_964194275.1 uncultured Solirubrobacterales bacterium | reverse complement strand
CACCGCTGGCCAGCGCCTCCGCGACCTCGGTGGAGACGGCCCCATCATGCTCGATCGTCGAGGCGTCGACTCCCGCCAGCTCGATCTTCGCCTGATTGGAGTACGCGACGATGCCTCCGGCGAAGTAGGCGGAGGACCCCGAGCGCTCGGTCAGCCGCGCCGCCATCAGCCCCCCGGTGCACGACTCGGCGACCGCGACCGTGCGCGTACCCAGCAGGGCCGCCACCTGATCATCGACCGTCGAACCGTCACGTGAGAACAGCGTGTCGGCGTGTCGGCGCGCGATGAAGTCCAAGAAGGCGTCATAGGTGGCCTGGTCGGGTGGCTCGTATCGCGTGGCGATCTCGATCTCTCCGCGCCGCAGGCAGGTGGTGATCTCGAGCGCCGCCAGGGCAACCCCGTCCGCCTCGGCAGCGCGCAGCGTGTCGGCGATCTCGGATTCCGGGATGCCGAACAGCCGGACGATCTCCTGCCGGTAGGTGGTGGCGCCCGCGATCGTGTCCTGAAAGGCCTGCGTGCGCCTGGCCGTCTTCCACATCGGCTGCAGCTCCCTGGGGGGACCGGGAAGCACGACGACGGTCGGCCCTGACCCAGAGGCGGGCGGCACGACCAGGCCGGGCGCGGTGCCGATCGGCTCGAGCACGGTCGCGCCGGCCGGGATCACCGCCTGTTTGCGGTTGGAGGCGCGGATCGCATCCGGATCGAGCCCCGGCCAGCGCCGCAGCATCGGCCGCAGGATCTCCGCGATGCGCTCCTCGAGCGGAGCATCGAGCACCATCTCGCGGCCGGAAAACCGACCGACGACCTCGGCCGTGAGGTCGTCGGCGGTCGGCCCGAGGCCGCCGCTGGTGACCACGAGGGCCATGTCCTCACGCGCCATGTACGCCAACGCCGCGAGTAGATCGTCGGGGCGGTCGCCGACGATCTGGATCATCGCCACGTCGACGCCGGTTTCTCGCAGCCGCTCCGACAACCAGGGTCCGTTGCGGTCGGAGATGATCCCGGTCAAGACCTCGGTTCCGGTGATAAGGATGCCGGCCCTGGGGTTCGAGTGCCGCCGCGGTTCGTCGCTCATGCGCACCGGGGCTGCTTGGCTACGGGCAGCGTGGTGGTGGCGCCCGGCTTGAGCAGGTAGCCGATCGACGTAGCCGAGGGGGCGATTCGCACCGCAGCCCCGTTGACCTTCATCTGGACGGAGGCGTTGCCGAGGGTGAGCAGGAGTTTCGACCCGGTCTGCGCGGGAATGCTCTGGCCGGCGGCGAAGGTCGTCCCGGGGATCAGCTTCCTGCCGCGGCCGTCGACCAAACACACGTACAGGCTTCCGGTCGGAATCAGCTGGAGCTTGACCGTCTCCGAGCTGGCCGAGCCCACGCGTGAGCTGTGACGGTGACGATGGTGGTTTGGTGCCACCGGGTTGGCGTGCAGCCCGGTGGGCGCGGTCGGTTTGTTGCTGGTGCTGTTGCCGAGGATCGCCAGGGCAACGACGACGGCGACCAGCACCAAGCCGATGATCGCCCATGGCGGGATCAGGGGGCCCTTGGCGGCACGTTCACGCTCCCGGCCGAGGGCCGCGATCGGGCGCATCTCGTTGTCGGAGGGTCGCTCGTAGCGGTGCTTGAAGTCGTCGACCAGTAGCCGGCTGTCGAGTCCGAGGAAATCACCGTAGGTCCGCAGGAAGCTCTTGACGTAGACCGGCCCGGGCAGGAGGTCCCATTCCTCGTTCTCCATCGCCCGCAGGTACTTGGCGCGGATCTTCGTGCGTGCCTCCACCTCACCGATATCGATTCGTGCGCGCATTCGCGCTTCCCGGAGAGTCGAACCGATGTCTGCCATCTCACGAAAGGCTACAGCCGAAGAACGCGGTGCAAACAGCGCAAAGCCACGATGGCCGCGGGGTCCTCACCGCCGGCTCAGGACAGCTCGGGATCGGTCGGCAAGGCGCCGGCTGGAGGGGCCGATCCGGCCCCGACCGGAGTCGCCCCGCCATCCGCCTCGGCGAGATGCATCAGGATCCGCGGTACGTCGGCCTCCGCGATCAGGACCTGGCGGGGCTTTGAGCCCTCGTAGCCGGAGATGATCCCGCGGCGCTCCAGCATGTCGATCAACCGGCCGGCCCGCGTGTAGCCGAGACGGAGGCGGCGCTGCAGCATCGAGGTCGACGCGGTACCCATCTGAGCGACGAGCGAGATCGCCTCCTGAAGCAATGGGTCCTCGTCGGGATGGAACTCGGGCTCCTCGCCCGAGCCGCCGGCATCGACACTCTCGACCTCTTCCAGCAGCTCGGCGTGAAACTCGGGCTCACCCTGGCGCCGCCAAGCATCGGTCAGCTCGAGGATCTGGTCCTCATCGATGTAGGCGCCCTGGATCCGCTGCAGCTTGCTGGAGCCGACCGGAGAGAACAGCATGTCCCCCTGACCGAGCAGCGACTCGGCGCCGTTCTGGTCGAGGATCACTCGCGAGTCGGTCTGCGACGAGACCGCGAAGGCGATCCTTGACGGCACGTTGGCCTTGATCATCCCGGTGATCACGTCGACGCGGGGGGACTGCGTGGCCAGCACGAGGTGGATGCCGACGGCACGGGCCTTCTGGGCCAGGCGGATGATCGAGTCCTCGACGTCGGCGGGCGCGACCATCATCAGGTCCGCGAGCTCGTCGA
>CAXMLR010000321.1:0-2974 GCA_964194275.1 uncultured Solirubrobacterales bacterium | reverse complement strand
AGGAGATGCACGGCGATGAAGTGACCGACTTGTTGAACAGCGTGGGCTTGCGGCGCCCGGAGATCAACCTCACCGACGATCACACATGGCCGACGGTCTGAGCGAGGCGAGCACTCCGCACCGCCAGAGGTTCCGGGCTGTGACCGCGACCCTGGTCGGGATCGCCATCGGAGCGATCGCCATCGCGCTCGTCGTTCTCGCCACCGGGCCCACCGGGGGCCCGAGCGCGAAATGGTCTTCCTGGGCGCCGACCGACGGTGGGCTCCAGGGCGCGCGGGAGATCGCCGATCACCTCGCGCCGTTCTACCGGATCTCCGCGGTCGACCAGCTCGACGTGATCACGGTGGCCAATGTCAATAGCTCCACCTCCGCGAGCACGTCCTCGTCCTCGGCCGCCGGTTCGAGCGGCGGACTACAGGTGGCCGTCCGCGCCAACCCAGCGTCGAGTGCCGTGTCGTTGATCGGTGGCCATACGGTGGCCTACAACCTGTGCGGGATCGGTACGACGAACTGCGCCATCGGGCCCGGTACGCCCAGCGCCGACCGCCTGCTGCTGCTTCGGCGCGAGGCCCTGGAGCTCGCCCTGTACACGTTCAAGTACATCGCCGGCACCCAGAACGTCGTGGCGATCCTGCCACCCGGCCACACGCTGCCGTCCGCGCAGAAGACCAGCACCCTGAGTCCGACCCCCCCGGCCTCCGCCGTCAAGCCGGCGACCAAGCCGCTCGACGAGGCCCTGCTGTTCCTGCGCGACGAGTTGAAGCCCTGGCTTGACCAGCCCCTCGCCACGGCCCTCCCGTTGCAGTTTCCCCCCACGGTGCCCGAACTCGGACTGTGGCGGCAGACGTCCGAGGCGGCGCTGGTCGAGCAGATCACCGCACGGGGGATGTTCGCCGAACATCTCGTCCAGGCTCAGGACGGCAGCAATCTGATCGTGCTCGATCCGCTGCCGCCGTCGTAGACCGGCGTAGGCCGTCGACGGGAGGAACTGCGCTTCGACGGAGGGCCCGGCTGCTGTGGGGTGTCCGCTTGACCCTCTCCCCGGCAGACAGCAAATCTCGCGCTCACACGACGTCACGCGCCCCCCAGCCGTTACAGCTCGCGACCGGCAGGCGCGGGTAGCGCGGGAAGCGCTCGGGCTCATCCCGTGAGCGCTGGCAGAGGGAGAACACCGAGGCGCGGGTCGTCCGCACCAGCTGCTGATGACGACAGCTGTTGCATAGACCCGCGTCAGGAGTCCCGCGCCCAGACTCGCCGCACTCAGGCAACGCCGGCGAAGCGGACGTCGGCCCGCACGGCTCGTGCGCTCCGGGCGTCGCCTCGGGCCACCACGCCGACCGAGCGCACGACACCGCGCCGGATCACGAACACGTACCGTGATCCGCCGCGCAGCCACTGCCGTCCGAGCCAAACGCCGTGGCCGAGGGACCGGGCGGACCGGCGCAGGCGCCGGAGCTCGCGCTTACCGGCCACTCGGGAACCCGGAGCGAGGCCGCCGACGCGATACGAACGCGGGGTGCCGGTGACGAACGACAGCCGCCCGCCGCTACCGAACACCGCCGCGATCTGACCGCCGCTGCTCGTCACGCAATAGCGGTAGGCGCGGCCGGGACGCGAGGACGGCTGGCCGGCACCGTAGAGGATCGCCTGGGTACCGAGGCCGAGCCGAAGCGGCCCGAGGCCACGAGCACCAAACGAGGCGGTGCCCGGGAAGCAGCCCGGGGCGGGCACGCCATAGGCGCGCTCCCACATCTGCAGATATGCCTCGGCGCCGTGGAACATGTCGCTCATCAAGGCGGGACCGGCCATGAGGTTCAGCTCTTGCAGCCAGTCGGGATACATGCCGTAGTTGGCGACACCATCCTTGTTCAGGTCGAACACGCGCTGCCCCCAGATCTCGTGGCCAAAGCTGACACCGCCTTCGAAGGCGGTGAACGGGTAGCTGATCGGGTGGCCTCCGCCCGTGCCCGCAGGTTGGCTCTGCTCCGCCAAGCCGTTCATGTCAGCGCCGTACCCGAACCCGGTTCCGGAGAAGAACCGCGGGTTGCGAATCGTCCGAGTGCCGCGCCAATAATCGATGAACTCAGCCGGTGAGGAGCCCGCGATCGGGGTGACGAAACCACCGAGGTTGTAGATCCGCGGGTTCTCCTCTGGCGAATCCCAGCTGTGGGCCGAGATGACCCCCGAGTAGCGATGGGCCTCCAGAAGTGAGAGCGTCTGGTCGGCGGTCTTCACGTCCATGTGATCGAGCTCAACGATGAAGTGCTGCTGCATCATCTTGTCCAGCAGATAGGTCCCAAGCGCGGTCAACCCGCGCGTGTTGCAATGCGGCGCGGGGGGATACAACGGAACCGGACCCCCCCCGAGCGCGTCCGCCACCGGTCCGTTGATCAGCTGCGCCGCTGCTCCCGAGGGAAGCACCGTACTCTGCTGCGAATCGCGCGCGGCTCCCTTGCAGGTCTGGATGCTCCAGTAATGTCCAGTCTCAAGATGGTTACCGTGGTTGACGATCACGCCGGTCGTGCCGCCGTCCATCTTCGTGCCACCGAACGCGTTGTCGAACTTGTGGACCGGGAAAAACGTGCTCACGCCGAGGCGGTGTAGTTCCTGGAGTCCGCTGTCGATCTTGGCCTGGCTGCAGTCCGGCGTGCCCAGGTACTCGCCACAGTCGAGAACATGCGAGACCTCGACCCCCTCGACCACCGCCAGCTTGCCCTGATTGATCACCTGGCGCGCCTGGAACGGGTTGGTGACAATCCGGAAGAAGCCCTGGCCAGGGCCGCCCGACTGGGCGTCGATGTAATCCTGGAGTCGGCGCAGATCGGCGGCTTGCACACGCACACTGGCCATGTCATTGCACGGGTTGCGACGTTGGCTCATCACCGTGCACAAACCCTCGTTCTCAACGAGCTGGGTCACCATCACCCGCAAACCCGCCATCCACGCGCGCTTCATGCCCGTGTAATACGTACCC
>CAXMLR010000320.1:0-25050 GCA_964194275.1 uncultured Solirubrobacterales bacterium | reverse complement strand
GTCTTGCCGGCGCCGTTCGGGCCGAGATAGCCGTAGACGTCGCCGACGTTGACCGTGAGGTCCACGCCGGCGACGGCCGTCAGCTCTCCGTAGCGCTTGACGAGGCCCCGAACCTCAATCGGCGGGGCCTCGTCGGAGCGTGCCGGCGCTTCTGTCATAGAGCGCGGGCCGCGGCATCGGCCGCCGCAGCGGGAACCGAGCCCAAGACGGTGTAGGCGACTCCCCCGCGCGTGAAGCGGACCATCGTCCCCAACGCGGTGTCGAGCTCCTGGCCGGTCGCGCCGTTGATTGACACGGTCGGCAGGCTGAGCCCGGGGTGATCGCCGCTGGCCTTGGGGGTGGTGCGCTGAGCGTCACCCTTCTGCTCGATCACGGCGATTCCACCGAGGTTCTGCCCGTAGGTCACGAGTGCGGCAGGATGACCGGCCCAGTCGAGCAGGGTCACCGAACGGCGGGGCAGGCCGACGAGCTTGCTCGGAGCGACCAGCGTGAACGGCACCTGCTTGGACACCGCCGCGGCGCCATGAACGTTGGCGTGCTCGTGCGCCTTCGCGCCCCGCTTGTCGGCAGCGGAGTTGGGGCCGCTCGGGGTCCCGACCTTGACGACCTTCGACCCGGCGGGCGCAGCGACGTTGAACACGGCATTCGACACGGGTCCGTAGGAAATGTTGGTCGCCTTCAGCTCGAGCACCGGGGTGCTCTGGTGCTGCGCGTAGACGGCGAAGCGCAGCGGAATACCGCGGGCAGCATCCCAGGCGAGCTCGCCCGCGCCGAGCAGCCCGCCGTCATGCTTGGGCGAGACGCGGACGGTGTAGGCGGCCTGGCCGGCGACATCGCTCGGGATCGCGCCGGAGACGTTGATCTGCTTGGTCAGCTTCGCCAGATCGTTCTGAATCTCCCCGACGGTCGGCAGCTTGTGCTGCTCCCCGGCTGCGGCAGTCTTGGTCTTGGTCTCGGTCTTGCCGGGGCCCTGCGGCAACGTGCCCTGGTAGACGGTCTTCGACGCCGGCTCGTAGACCCAGAACGAGTTGTTGTTCACGACAACCTGCGCGTCGCCGCGGTCCGATTGCAGCTCGAGCCGTAGGCGATGATCGCTGGAGAGCCAGATGCGCCCTGTCGCTCCGGTCAGCAGCGGGTCTGAGCCCTGCAGAGCCGAGGCGTCGATCAGGTGATTGGTGAAGGTGACATCGGCGCTGATGCCGCTGACGCTCTTGGCCGTCGCGGCGTCATGGAGCGCCTGGGCGAGCGGCTTGGGAGGCGGAAGCGGTCCGGAGCCCGTGCCGGCAACGGCGATCGCGGTGCCGGCGCCGGCGGCGGCCACGAGGCCGACGATCGTGGCCAGCAGCCGCTGAGTGGAGACTGTGCGCAGGTATTTCATGAACATCCGCCTTTCTGGTTACAACAGCCAAGATAGGCGTCAACCCTGAAACTACTTTGACAGACAGACCCGCTCGGCTCGCGGCTCAGGCACCGGCGTAACGCGCGCGCAGCTCTCGCTTGAGCACCTTGCCGGTCGGGTTGCGCGGGAGCTCGTCGATGAAGTGAACGTCGCGCGGAACCTTGTAGCGCGCGAGGTTGCCCTTGACGAAGTCTTTCAGTTCATCCTCGGTCAGAGTTGCCCCCGGCTTGATCACGACAAACGCGGCCAACCGCTTGCCGAAGTCGGAGTCATCGACTCCGATCACCGATGCCTCCTCCACCCCGTTGTGGGTGATCAGCAGCTCCTCGACCTCGCCCGGAAACAGGTTCTCGCCGCCGGAGACGATCATGTCGTCGTCGCGTCCGTCGATGAAAAGGCGACCGCCGGCGTCGAAGTGGCCGACGTCCCCGGTGCTCATCAGCCCCGCGATGACCTCCTTGTTGCCGCCGCCGGTGTAGCCCTCGAACTGGAAGCCGTTGCCGACGAAGATCCTCCCCACCTTCCCCACGCCGGACACCGGCCGGCCGTCCTCGTCGAACAGTTTCACGATCGCGCCGAACGGCACGCGCCCGGCGGTCCCGGGAGCCGCCCTCAGATCCTCGGGGGTGGCGAAGGTGGCGTAAGCGACCTCAGTGGAGCCGTAGAAGTTGTAGAGCTTGTCCCCGATCGTCCGCTGGGCGCGGCGGACGAGCTCGGCCTCGAGCTGGGCACCGGAGCAGAACACGATCCGCAGCGAGCTCGTGTCGTGCCCGGGCTCCTGCTCAAGCAGGCTGACGATCCGCGCCGCCATCACTGGAACCACGACGAGCGCGGTGGGGCGCTCGCGCTCGATCGCCTCGACCACCGCTCTCGGGCTGAACCGGCGTTGCACGATCGTGGTGCAGCCGAGGATCACCGACAGGACCATCTGCGTGAACCCGAGCCCGTGAAACATCGGGGCGGCCACGTACGTCGATTCCCGCGACCGATAAGGAACCTTCGACAGCAGGGCGCCGATCGGAGCCAGTGAACGGCTTTGGTGGCGTGGCGCACCTTTAGGGGTTCCGGTCGTGCCACTGGTCAGCAGCACCACATCCGCAGGCTGCGCCGGGGGTGGCGGCGTCTGGCCGGCGTGGGCTTTCAACAGCCCCTCGAGCGAGTTCTCAGGAGGTTCGCCGTCCGTCCACCCCAGTAGCCGTCCGTGCCGGGTCTCGATCGGCGCCACCAGCCCCTCGTACTCCTCGTCGTGCACGAGCAGGGAGACGTTCTCACGCTGGCAGACGTCGCGCAGCTGGGGGCCGGCGAAGTCCGTGTTCAGATACAGGATCCGGGCGCCGAGCTTCGACCCGGCGAACGTGATGTCGAGAAACCCCCGATGGTTGCGGCAGAGGATGCCGATCCCGTCGCCCTCGACCAGCCCCCGGGCGCGCAGCCCGCAGGTCAGGGCGTCCGAGCGGGCATCCAGCTCGGCGAAGGTCAGCGAGCCCCGCTCGTCGATCAGTCCCATCTGATCGCCGTGGCGGATCGCGGCGATGGCCACCGCGCTGCCGAGCTGGCCGAGGCGATCCATCGCCCGGAACACCGCCAGGGCCCGCCGCGGCGGATCCGCCCCGATCATCCCCGCCCGCCAGGCGTGCACCGCCGCGCGCGACTCGATCAGTCCACGCCGGGTCAGGTGAGCCGGCCTCTGCAGGAGCGACGATAGGTCGGGCATCCGCGGAATGTACCCGGACCTCGCTACCGTCCGGTGCATGTGTCGCCTGTTCGGAATGAGCGGAGGCCGGCGCGAAGTGCAGGCGACGTTCTGGCTGCTGGAGGCGCCTGACTCGCTGGCGCAGCAGAGCCGGCGTGAACCTGACGGCACCGGCCTGGGCTACTTTGACGCCGCTGGGCACCCGATCGTCGCCAAGCAGCCGATCGCTGCCTACCAGGATCAGGCGTTCGCGCGGGAGGCGCGGGACTGCAGCTCGCGCACGTTCGTCGCCCACGTCCGCTATGCGTCGACCGGCGGCCTCACCGCCGCGAACACGCACCCGTTCGAGATGCAGGACCGGCTGTTCGCGCACAACGGGGTGATCGGCGATGTTCCCCGGTTGGACGCAGAGCTCGGCGAGGCCCACTCGCTGGTCCACGGCGAGACCGACTCCGAGCGCTTCTTCGCGCTGATCACGCGGGAGATCGGACGCACCGGCGATGTCGGTGAGGGGATCACCGCGGCGGCGCGGTGGATTTCCGAGCAGCTACCGGTGTTCGCGCTCAACTGCGTCCTGATCACGGCTTCCGAGTTGTGGGCGCTCCGTTATCCCGATACGCATGAGCTCCATGTGCTGGAGCGGGCGGCCGGCGGGCGAAGCGGCAGCCGCCATCTGGAGCACGCGAGCCGGCACGGATCGGTCCGCGTTCGCTCCGGCGATCTCGCCGTAGCGCCGGCCGTGATCGTGGCCACCGAGCCGATGGACGAGGACCCGGGTTGGCGAGCGCTCGGCTCGGGGGCGCTCCTGCATGTGGATTCGCAGCTGAACGTTGAGGTGCGGACGGCGCTCGAGAACCCGCCGGCGCAAGCGTTGAGGTTGAGCGACCTCGGACCGCGCGCGGCGGCCTCGCAGTCCGCCGAGACGCCATCGTGAGCGCCAGCACGAGCGTGATCTATCGCAGTGCGGCCGGCTACGAGCTGCTGATGCGCGCTCTGTACGGTCGCCACTACGCCGACCGGATGCAGGCCGTGGCCGGCCAGGTGCCGGCCGGAGCGACCGTGCTCGAGCTGTGCTGCGGCCCAGGGACGCTCTACACCCGCCACCTCCGCGATCGCGTGAGTGGCTACATCGGCCTCGACATCAACGAGAGCTTCGTGAGCAAGCTGCGCGGTCAGGGGGTGGACGCCCGCGCGTTGGATCTGTCGCAGCGCAGCGTGCCGTTGCCCGGCGCCGACGTGGCGATCATCCACGCGAGCCTCTACCACTTCCTTCCCGATGCGGGTGCGCTGGTCGACCGCATGCTGGCGGCGGCGGGGGAGCGGATCGTGGTGGCGGAGCCGATCCGCAACCTCTCGAGCAGTCGCCTACCGGGCGTCGGCGTGCTCGGGCGCCGCGCCACGGATCCTGGGGTCGGCGGCCACGAGCAGCGCTTCACCGAAGCGACCCTGGATCAGCTGATGGCCGGTTACGCGGAGCGGATCCGCTCAGCCTTCCTGATCCCGGGGGGCCGCGAGAAGGTCTACGTGCTCGCCGCTGGAGGCTGACTGCGCGAGCAGCCGATCTGGGGCATCCGGGGCATTGTGGGCCTCGGCGTCGATCAGGAACAGCGGCCGGTCCTTGACCTGCTCAAAGATCCGCCCCACGTAGAGCCCGACGACGCCGATACTGACGATGATGAATCCGGCCAGCACCAGCAGCAGCACGGCCAGGCTGGTGTAGCCGGGAACCGCCTTGTCCTTCTCGAGGAAATAGTCGACCACCTCGAAGCCGGCGATCACGATCCCGATCGTGGCCACGAGGAACCCGACCAGCACGACCACGCGCAGCAACACGGTGCTGCGGAAGAACATTCCGTTGAGCGCGACCGTGATCAGCCGCTCGAGCGTGTAACCGCTCTCTCCGGCGTGCCGATCGTGATGCTCGATCTCGATCGCGGTTGAATCGAAGCCGAGCCAGTCGAGCGCGATCATGTACTCGCGGTCACGATCACGCAGGCGCAGGAACGCGTCGATCACCCGGCGCGAGAGCAGACTGAGATTGCTGTAGTCCGGCCGCACGTCGGTCTCCAGCGTGAGTTTTCGGTAGGCGCGGCTGCTCCAGCGACGAAACGCGGAGTGCCGCCAGTCGCGCCGCACAGTCCGGACCATGTCGTAGCCCCCGCCGGCCGCTGTCCAGAGGCGCGGAATGTCCTCCGGCGCCTCCTGCAGATCGCAATCCATCACCACGGCCCACTGCCCCCGGGCCTGCGCGAGCCCGGCCGTAATCGCGGCATCCTGCCCGAAGTTCCGGCTCAGCCGGTAGGCGCGGACATGCGGGTCCTCGGCGGCCAGTCGCCGCAGCACCTCCCAGCCGCCGTCGAGGCTGCGGTCGTCGATGAACACGAACTCGTAGCGATCGGTGACCTGCTGGACGCTGCGCACCAGGCGCTCGTACAACGCGCCCAGGCAGTCCGCGCAGCCGTACACCGGGATCACGACGCTCAGCATCACCTCATCGGAGCCGGGCGGGGCGGGGGGCGCGGGTGCGCTCATCGACCCGGTTGCTGCGTGAACACGAGCAGTGAGGCCGGTGTGTGCTGGAAGAACATCGGCGCGAGGCGCAGCAACTGATACACGCTCAGCATCCGGGGATGCACGAGCGCGAACCGGGCGATGACCCAGTTGGCGACGCGGAAACGGCTGATCAATCGGGTCCCGGGCGGAGCGATACTGCGCGGCAACGGCCGGCCATAGAGAGTGCGGGGCAGGGCAACCTCGGCTTCTTCACGGGACGGAGCCGCGCGCGGGACCGAGGTGGCGAGGGCCACCCGTCTGGTCGCAGCGACCACGTCGACTTCTGAGATCAGCAGCCGCAGGGTCTTGGGCTGCACCCAGTTGACGTGCGGCAGATAGATCTTGAGCGGATCGGCGGTCGTGCCGTTGCTGGCGAGCACCGCTCGCTGCACGGGCGCCGGCCCGAGCGCCCGGGCGACGTTGCGCCACTGTGGGCGCTGGAGATACGGGTGCGTCTGCACGTCGAAGGCGGCATAGACGAACACCGCCAGCAACACGACGGCCAGGGCCCCGCCCACCACCCGCGCGCGCGGTGCGGCGCATGCCGCACCGACCACCACCACCAACGGGATGAAGGCCGGAATCACGTTGCGGCCGAGAAAATAGTCCTGGCCGAAGAACCCGAGCACCAGCGGCGCGA
The DNA here is from genome assembly GCA_964194275.1 of uncultured Solirubrobacterales bacterium. Taxonomy (GTDB): domain Bacteria; phylum Actinomycetota; class Thermoleophilia; order Solirubrobacterales; family Solirubrobacteraceae; genus Palsa-465. Next base: position 18,765 of record CAXMLR010000320.1, on the reverse strand, counting down.
GGATCACGAAGCCGCCCACCACGGCCCCCACCTTGGCGGCGTGCCGCGTGCGCTCATCTCCCGCCAGGAGAACCAGCAGCGCGACGATCACGATCAACGCGCCCGCGGCGAGGAGCCCCTGGTGCGGGGTCCCGCGCCGGTACAGGAGGCTGACGATCCACTCGAGCGCGCCGGTGCCCAGGCGGTTGACCCGCGGAACGGCGGCGATCCAGCCGGTTCCGTGCGTGGTGTCCGCGAGGGCGAACGGGAGCATGGCAGCTTGGGCGAGCGCGACGACTCCTACGGCCGTCCAGGCTAAGCGGGTGCGAGCGATCCACAGCAGCCACAGCGCCTCCGGCGCGATCGCGAACCCGGCGAAGAAGTGGGTGCACACGGCGAGCCCCGAGAAGACCGCCCACCAGGCCAGGTTCTTGCGCGAGGGATCGCGGCGCGCTCTCACGAACCACAGGAAGCCGCCCCCGGTGAGCGCCGCCAGGAGCATGTAGGACCGGGCCTCCTGGGAGAACCAGATCAGGAACGGATTGACCGTGACCAGTGCTGCGGCGATGACCCCGGCCCAGCGCGAGGCGAGCTCCTTGGCCGACAGGTAGGCGATCGGCACGAGTGCGATTCCGGCCAGGGTCGAGATTGAGCGCAGCGCGATTTCACTGGTGCCGAACAGCTTGGCCCAGCACCACACAAGCACGAAGTACAGCGGCGGGGTCGTCTCGACGTGCTGCACCGTAGTGACCATGGCGCCGAACGGAAGACGGGCCTCGTAAGCGGTCAGCGCCTCGTCGGTCCAGAAACCCTGGTTGTTGATGGTGAGGATCCGGATCACCGCCGCCAGCGCGACCAGGCCGGCCACCGCCCAGACGTCGGCTGATACCGGCGTGCTGACACGGGCAGCCAGCCCCCTGAACCTCGTTAGCCGGGGATGGTCCAATCGCACCGCTGGATATTCGGACGTGCTCATCGATCGCCTAGGAGCTCGGCCAGGGCCGCCACGACGTCGTCCTGGTCGGCCTCGGTGATCTTCGGGCTGAGGGGAAGGCTCAGCGTTTGCTCTGAGATGGAGGTTGCCACAGGAAACGACTCTGGGGAAAGACCGTACGCGTCACGGTAGAAAGGATGCAGATGCACCCCGCGGTAGTGCACGCCGGTTCCGATGTTGCGCTGGGTGAGACCCTCGAGCACCGCGTCACGCGGGATCCGCGCGTCGGGACCGACGAGCACCTGATAGAGGTGACGCGCGTGGCGAGTGTTGGGTTCCGCCGGCGCCGGGGTCCGCAGCGGCAGCCCCTGCAGCAGCTGGTCGTAGCGCTCCCACAGCTCAGCCCGCCGGTCGATCCACACGTCCAGGTGGGGCAGCTGGTGTATCCCCATCGCCGCCTGGACGTCGGTCATGTTGTACTTGAAGCCGGGGCGGACCACCTCGTAGTGGCGAAAGCCAGCGTCGGAGAAGCGCTGCCACGCCCCCAGGCTGAGGCCGTGCAGGGCCAGGCGTTCGACCTCGGCGGCGATCTCGGGATCGTCGGTGACGAGCGCGCCGCCCTCACCCGTGGAGATGTTCTTGGTCACGTAAAAGGAAAACGCCGCCACGTTGCCGAATGCGCCGATCCGCCGGCCGTGCCACTCGGCTCCGATCGCGTGCGCGGCGTCCTCGATCACCAGGAGCCCGTGGCGATCCCGAAACGCATTCAGCCGCTCCATGTCGACCGGACGTCCGGCGAAGTGCACGGGCATGATCGCGCGCGTCCGGGAGGTGATCGCGGCCTCCGCTGCGTCGAGGTCGATCAGGCCCGTGCCGGGGACCGAATCGACCAGCACGGGCGTGGCCCCAGAGTGCTCGACCGCATTGGCCGACGCCACGAAGGTCATCGCCGGAACGAGCACCTCGTCCCCGGAGCCGATGCCGAGGACCTGCATCGACAGAATCAGGGCAGCCGTGCACGACGAAACGCACCGGCAATGCGGCACGGTCACGTAGTCGGAGAGCATCGACTCGAACCGCTGCACCTTCGGACCGGTTCCCACCCAGCCCGAACGCAGCGAGTCAACCACCTCGGCGATCTCTTCCTCGCCGATCACCGGGCTCCCGAAGATCAGAAAGCTTTCCCGCATGTTTATTGTCCTCGTCGCGACGTAAAAGCGCCCGCCGGTTGCCCAGCGAGCTTGTTCAAGCGTCCTCGATCCAGTAAGTGCTGGATAAGGCCGGAGTTAGCATTGTGCGACGATCGGTTCGATGATGTCCGCTCGCCGCCGCCCTGCAAGCGATCTGCCACCGGGGCCACCGATCCCGCGTGTGCTCCAAACGGCGGGTTTCATGTTCGTCGGACCGCGCTTTCTCGATGCCTGCCGCCGGCGCTACGGCGACGCGGTGACCTTCAGCACGCTGTTCGACAGCCGCTTCGTGATGCTGTTTGAGCCCAGCCTGCTCAAGCAGGTGTTCCAGGGTTCGGCGGACCAGCTGCACGCCGGGGAGGCCAACGCGTTGCTCGGGCCGGTACTGGGCGAGCGCTCGGTGCTGCTGCTCGACGGCGCCGAGCACCTCCGGCACCGGCGTTTGATGCTGCCCCCGTTCCACGGGCGCCGAATGCAGGGCTACGGCGAAGTGATGCGGGAGTCGGCCGATCTGGAGATCGAGTCGTGGCCCATGGGTGAGCCGTTTGCCCTGCTCGAAAGCATGCAGTCGCTGACGCTCCGGGTGATCCTCCGCGCGGTCTTCGGCTACGAGCCGGGCGCCGCAGAGGATGAGCTGAGCCGAAGCCTGCGGGCGATGATCGAGCCGCTGGCCCGACGCCGTGGGCTCCTCGTGATGATGACGATGGGGCGGCTGGGGAGAGACGCGCGGGGTGCCGCTGCGCGCTTTGCCTCCAACCGACGCGCGGTCGACGAGATCCTGCTGGCCGAGATCGCCCGGCGTCGGGACGAGCCGGACCTGGAGGACCGTGACGACGTGTTCTCGGCGCTGCTACTTGCGCGCGATGAGAACGGCGAGAGCCTGAGCGACGGCGAGGTGCGCGACGAACTGGTCACGCTGCTGCTGGCCGGCCACGAGACCACGGCCACCGGGTTGGCCTGGACGTTCGATCTGCTGCTGCACTCGCCGGCCGTGCTCGAGCGAGCGCGCGGGCCGTTCGATGACGAGTCTGCCCGCGTCGCGTATCTCGACGCTGTGGTCAAGGAAGCCCTGCGGATCAGGCCGGTGATTCCCGGTGTCGGCCGGGTCGTGCGCAACGAGCCGTTCCAGCTGAACGGCTACACGATCCCCCCGGGGGTCGAGATCAATCCGTCGATCCGGATGATTCACCGCCGGGGCGACATCTACCCCGAGCCGGCCTCGTTCCGGCCCGAGCGGTTCATCGGCGACGACGCGCCCGACACCTACACCTGGGTGCCGTTCGGCGGGGGCATCCGCCGTTGCATCGGCGCGAGCTTCGCGCTGATGGAAATGCGAATCGTGCTCGAGCGCGTGCTCGAGCGCGCGGTGCTCCGGGCGGCCGAGCCCAAGCTCGACGAGGTCCAGTTCCGGGCGATCACGCTGGCTCCGCGCCACGGCGTCCGGGTGCTGTTGGACCGGGCGCCCGCCCCGCGAGCGAGGGTCGCCGTTTAACGCAACCGTGGGTTGCCCAGACGGCGACCTCCTTCGGCACGGGCGGCTTACCGGGCTCCGGTTGCGTAGCGGAGGATGGAGAGGTCGGTGAGCCATTCGACGGGGGCTCGGTCGTCGGTGTAGACACTCCCGCCGGCCAGCCCCGGAGCGAGGCGCGCAGCGAGGTGCGCGGCCAGCGGTCTGAGCTCCGGCGCGGCAGCGTCGGCGCCGTGCGCCAGCCGCGCGCTCGAGAGCGGCTGATCGCCGGCCAGCACCTCGGAGTTGGTGGCGCTGACCGGATCGCGAATGACGGCGGGAAACACGGCCCGCAGCGTCGCCGAGACGACCTGCTCCAGCGCGTCCGAATTCGGCAGGTGACCGACGTTGACGACCAGCACGCCCCCCGGGTTCAGGTGGGCGTGGACGGCCTGGAAGAACTCCTTCGTCAGCAGGTAGAACGGAATGTACGGCTGCCGGTAGGCGTCGAGGAAGATCGCGTCGTAGCGCGCGTGGCGGGCAGCCAGCCAAGGACGGGCATCGGCGGTGTAGACGTGCAGATGCGGGCCGCGCAGGCCGAACAGGCGCCGCCCGATCGAGCTCAGCGCGCCGTCGATCTCGACGGCGTCGACCGAGGTGGCAGGAAAATAGTGGCCGTATGCGCGCGCGACCGTGCCGGCGGCGTCGCCGAGAATCGCGATCCGGTGCGGGACCCCGCGCGCGGCGCTCAGGGGGAGCGTCAGCAGGTCATCCCAGTAGCCGCCGGTCAGGTAGCTCCATGGCCGGAACACCGAATGCACCGCCACCCCTTCGTTTAGCTGCAGCCACCGCTCGCCACTTGTGAGCTGCACCACGCGCGCGTACTGGTACTGGGTCTCCTCGGAGAAGATCACGCGGGCGCCGCTGCGCCCGGAGCCGATGGCAGCGGGTGGCACGGCCAACAGGGCCGCCACCACGGCGGGCACGACCAAGAACATCCGCGCGCGCAAGCCGAACACCGCCACCAGCGCCAGCGCGAGCGCGAACAGGAGGAACGTCCGGTGCGTGCCGACCAGCGGGATCAGCAGCAGCGCGGCGAGGAAGGTGCCGACCAGCGAGCCGGCGGTGGAGATCGCGTACAGGTTGCCGGTCACCGTTCCCGCCTCACCAACCTGTCCCAGGGTGAGCCGGTTTGCGTATGGGGCGACCGTGCCGAGCAGCATCACCGGCACCGCCACCAGCACGAGCACCGCCGCCAGCGAGCCGAGGAAACCGCCGACCGACAGCGCCCCGAGCGCGTTGACCGAGAGTCGCAGGAACGGATCCGAGATGAACGGCACGAGCGCCAGCAGCGCCGAAGCTGCCAGCACGACCAGGCACAGCCCGCGCAGATCGGCGCGGCGGTCCGCCAGCCGGCCCCCGATCGCGTAGCCCGCGGAGAGCGCCACGAGCACGGTCGCGATGGTGTTGGCCCAGATGATCGTCGAGGCGCCGAAGTACGGCGCCAGCAGCCGCGCCGCCGCAATCTCCGCTCCCAGGCTGCCGGCTCCCACGACGAACACGACCACGCGAATCAAGCGGGCGGGCGCAGGTGGCGGCTCAGCCGGACCGGCGGGTGGATGTGAAGTCTCAGCCGGCCGTGCGGATCGGATGCTCACGGTCGCGGGAGACCGTACCGGCTTCCCCCCTCGCCCACGCCGCCGGCAGCTAACGTTTCTCGCGATGCTCCTCTACGACTCCGCGGTGTCGGGCAACTGCTACAAGGTCCGGCTGCTGCTCGCCCAGCTCGGCCGCAGTTATGAGCGCCACGAACTCGACGTCATCGACCGCTCCGACCGGCCCGCGGTGATCGGGCATCTGAACCCGGCGCTGCGGGTCCCGACGCTCGTCCTCGACGACGGCCGTCCGCTGGCCGAATCGAACGCGATCATGTTCTACTTCGCCGAGGGCACGCCGCTCTTCCCCACGGACCGCTACGAACGTGGGCAGGTGCTGCAGTGGCTGTTCTTCGAGCAATACAGCCACGAGCCCAACATCGCCGTGGCGCGGTTCTGGCGCATCGCCGGCCACGAGCCTCCCGCAACCGAGCTCACGGCCAAGCGCCGCGGCGGCGAGGCGGCGCTCGAGGCGCTCGAGGGCCACCTTTGCGGGCGGAGCTTCCTCGTCGGCGCCCGGTACACGATCGCGGACATCGCCCTTTACGCCTACACCCACGTGGCCCCGGAGGGCGGGTTCCCGCTCGACGCCTACCCCGCCATGCGGGCTTGGCTTGAGCGCGTCGCCGCCCAACCGGGCCACGTGCTCATCACCGACTGACCGCCCGCCCCGCCGCGTTGGCGGCGATCGCGTCGCGGACGAAGCGCGCCAGTCCCTCGGCCCGCTGCTCGTAGTTGCAGGCAAAGCGCGGGTCAGCCACGTACATCTCGCCCAGGTTGCGGTGCATCTGAAGCGAGCAGGGGTAGAACCACTGGGAGATCTGCTGCCGGTGGCGCTCGGCCACCGCCCGAGCGGGCTCCCCGCCGGCCGGCTCGCCCGCACGCAACAAGGCAGCGAAGTCGACCACGATCTGCTCAGTCTCGGCCCTGATCTTCGTCCACTCGGCCTCACCGTATTCAGCCGTCCGCCGGGTGGATTCCCGGTAGGCGTCGGTGTGGCCCCACCGCTGCTTGACCTCATCCTCGTACTGGCTGGGGTCGAATCCCTCGAACATGCTCTTCTCCTTCAACTTGGTTCCGTTTTCCTGGGCCTGGAGCGCAGCATCGAGCGCGTCCACAATCGCTCCCAGCCGCTCACGCTCGCGTTCGACCAGCTCTCGCTGGCGCCGCAGAGCGGTGAGGCGATCGTGTCCGGGGTCGTCGAGCAGCGGCTCGATCTCGGCCAGCGAGAAACCCAGCGCTCGCCAGATCAGGATCTCCTGCAGTCGCGTCAGATCCTCGTAGGAGTACAGGCGATAGCCCGCCTCCGAGCGATCGCTGGGCGACAGCAGACCGATCTCGTCGTAGTGGTGCAGGGTGCGGACGCTGACCCCCGCAAGCTCTGATACTTCGCCAACCGTCCTCATGGCGAGGAACGTAGAGCCTCCCCTAGGGTGAGAGTCAAGGGACCCGCAAACGACTCTTCGACGCTGCGGGGAGGCCGCCCGCGCGGTTACCCACCCCCGCCGAATCTCCGGACGATCGGTCCTGGAATCGGCACCGGTGAGAGCTTCTGCGCGGCAGTGGCGGCGAACAGGCGCGGTTGCGCCTTGGCGATCAGGGAGCTCAGCTCGTCTTGTTCACGCAGCGAGAGATTGCGCCGGCGCCCGCGGCCGAGCCGAACCAGTTCCACCACCCGGCGGCGCTCGGCTTGGTCGAGCTTGGCCAGGTGCACCTGGGCCAGCAGCAGGACCTCACCGAGGGCCAGCAGCTTCAGCATCGGCAGCCGCCGTAGTCCGGGGATCCGGTGGGAGGCGAAACCGATCATGCGATTGGTGGTGGAGGAGCGCATGTCTTTCGAGTGTAGGCACCTCGGTGCGGCTACCTTTGATGACGCGATGGAACTGGAGCACGCGATCCGCACCCGACGGACCCACAAGGTGTTCGGACCGGAGCCGGTGCCCGCCGCGTTGCTGACCGAACTGCTGGAACTCGGCCGCTGGGCACCGAATCACCACCTGACCAATCCCTGGCGCTTCCGGGTGCTGGGACCAGAGGCACTCGCGCGGCTGAAGCAGGCGGCTGGGCCCGAAGCGGGCGCGAAGCTCGATCGTGCACCGACGCTGGTCGCGGTCACCTCGGTCCACGCCGAGGACCCAGTGCAGGACGAGGAGGACCTCCTGGCCAGCGCGGCGGCGACCTACGCCGTGCTGTTGGGCGCCCATGCTCGGGGTCTGGCCGGCTACTGGCGCACGCCAGCGGTGCTGCGAACGACCGAGGGCCGGGCGGCCGTCGGCATCGGCGAGCGCGAGCACTTCGTCGGCCTCGTGCACCTCGGGCAGCCCCGTCAGCTCAGGGATCCGCCCGAGCGAGCGCCGCTCAGCGCGGTGACCGAATACCTGGACTGATGGATTCGCTGAGCTACCGCGAGCGGCCCGCCTCCGGCGCGGCCGAGGGCCTGTTGGTGCTCCATCACGGCCGGGGGACCAGCGAGCTGGATCTGCTGCCGCTGGCCGACGCCCTGGACCCCGACCGGCGCCTGCACGTGGTTGCTCCCCGGGGTCCATTCCAGCTGCCGGGAAGTCCCGGCTATCACTGGTATCGCGTTCCCCGCGTCGGCTACCCGGATCCGGGCAGCTTCCGGGCCGCCAAGCAGGCGCTGGCTTCACTGCACGACGAGCTCGCGGAGCAGACGGGGATTGCGCCGGCGCGAGCCGTCCTCGGGGGCTTCTCGATGGGCACGGTCATGAGCTACGCGCTGGGCTTGGACCCGGACCGCCTCGCTCCGGCCGGCATCCTCGCCTTCTCGGGCTTCATCCCCTCGGTCGACGGCTGGAGCCCGGACCTCGCCGGCCGCACGAGCACGCGCGTGTTCATCGCCCACGGGCGGCGGGACCCGGTGATCGACGTCTCGTTCGCTCAAACCGCTCGGCAGCTGCTGGTGCAGGCGGGCCTCGAGGTCGATTACCGGGAGTCGGAGGCGGCCCACAACATCGACCCTACGGACGTCGCAAGCGCGGCCAACTGGCTCGATACAGTCTTCGCCTGATGCGTGACGCCGTGATCTGCGAGCCCCTGCGGACGCCGGTGGGGAGATTCGGCGGGATATTCCGCGACATCTCCGCAGCCGAGCTCGCGTCGACCGTGATCTCCGCGCTGCTGGCGCGAACCGGCCTCCCGCCCGAGCATGTCGACGACGTCCTGCTCGGCCAGTGCTATCCGAACGGTGAGGCTCCGGCGATCGGCCGGGTCGCCGCGCTCGACGCCGGCCTCCCGGTGGAGGTACCGGGCCTGCAACTCGATCGCCGTTGCGGCTCAGGACTCCAGGCCGTGATCGACGCGAGCATGCAAGTTCAGACCGGGGCAGCGGACCTGGTCCTGGCCGGCGGTGCCGAGAGCATGAGCTCGGTGGAGCTCTACTCCACCTCGCTGCGCTGGGGCGTCAAACAGGGCGGGGCGATGCTCGTTGATCGGCTCGTCTCCTCGCGCTCGAGCGCCGGCGGCAAGTACCACCCCGTGTCCGGAGGGATGCTCGAGACCGCCGAGAACGTCCGGCGTGATTACGGGATCCCGCGGGAGCGCCAGGATGAACTGGCGCTCCGATCCCACCAGCGAGCGGTGGACGCGCACGAGCGCGGAGATTTTGCCCAGGAGATCGTTCCGGTGCATGTGGCCCAACGTCGCGGCGGCTCCGCTCTGATCGACCGCGACGAGCACCCCCGCGCCGACGCCACGCTCGAGAGCCTGGCCAGGCTGAAACCGGTGTTGGGCGCCAGCGATTCGGAGGCCACGGTCACCGCCGGCAACGCGAGCGGCCAGAACGACGGCGCGGCGGTCTGCATCGTCACGCACCCGGAGCGGGCGCGGGAACTCGGTCTGAAGCCGTTCGCACGGCTGGTCAGCTGGGGCGTGGCCGGGGTGCCACCGGAGACGATGGGCGTCGGCCCCGTTCCCGCCACCGAAAAGGCGCTGCGCCGGGCCGGGCTCTCACTTGATCAAATCGACCTGATCGAGCTCAACGAGGCGTTCGCGGCTCAGGTGCTCGCTGTGCTGCGCGAGTGGGGCATCGAGAACGACCTTGAGCGCGTCAACGTCAACGGCTCGGGCATCTCGCTCGGGCATCCTGTCGGGGCGACGGGGACGAGGATCCTCACGACGCTGCTGCGAGAGCTCCGCCGCCGCGGCGGGCGCTACGGGCTGGAGACGATGTGCATCGGCGGCGGGCAGGGACTGGCCGCGGTGTTCGAGAACGCCGAAGCTGCATAGAGCGCCGCGGGAGGCGGGTCGGGCCCCGGAGCACGCACCCGCGCGATCGATCCCCCGCTATGTACGGGTGATCAGCACCGTGCCGCCGATCACCAGCGCGAGCCCGAGCACGCGCGCCGGGCCGATGGCGACCTGATGTAGCCCGAGCCATCCGAAGCGGTCCGCCACCAGCGAGACGACGAGTTGTGCGGTCACCAGCAGCGCGGTGACTCCTCCCGCGCCGAGTGGGCGCACCGTGACCAGCGCCACGATGACGATCGTCGCGCCGCCGATGCCGCCGAGCGCGTACAGAGGCTTGAACGACCTCAGGCCCGACAGCCGACCGGGATGTCCGAGCACGAGGAGCAGCAGGCCGACGATGGTCACGGTGATCGCCGCGCTGAGCAACGCCGCCGTCAGGTCACCGACGTGGTTGGCCAGGGCGGCGTTGGCCGGAGGCTGCAGCGCAACCACCCCGCCCGCGAGCAGGGTGCAGATCACCGCGAGCGTCCGTGACATCCTCACTCGGTTCCCCACGGCGGCCGGAAACCCTGCCGGGCGCGGCATCCGGCCGGCCTGGATAGCATCCGCCGCCGTGCCCGAGCAAGCCCCCGAGCAGGTCGGCCCCGCCCCGACCGAAGACACGGTCCTACACGCGATGCCGACGCTGCGGGAAGTCGTCGAAGCGCTGGCGCGGCTGGAGCGCCGCGCGGGGTCACCCGGTGAGGAGCAGGCTGCGCGCTGGATCGCTGGGCGACTGCGAGGCGCGGGCTGTGAGGCGCAGGTCGAGGAGGAGCAGTTCCTCGACGGTTACGCGAAGGTGATCGGCACGCTGGCCGCCGCCGGGGCAGTCGCCGGAACGGCCGCGTTGACCCGGCGCTTGCGCAAGCTGGGCGCCGCCGCGGCGGCGCTGGTCACGGTCGCGATCGCCGACGACGTCTCCAACGGCCCAAGGGTCTTTCGCCGTCTCAGCACTCCGCTGCGGCCGACCTGGAACGTGGTCGCGCACTGCGGCGACCCGGCGGCAACGCGGACGCTGGTCGTGCTGGCTCATCACGATGCCGCGCCGACTGGGGCGATCTTCGACGAAACCGCGCAGGTGTGGCTGGGCGAGGCCTTCCCCGGGATCATCGAGCGGATCGACACCTCGCTGCCGCTGTGGTGGGCGCTGCTCAGTGCGCCGGCATTGGTGGCCATCGGAGCGGCCAAGGACCGGGCCGGGATGGTGCGGACAGGCCTGGTGGCGTCGATGCTCGGGACCGCCGTGTTCGCCGACGTGGCGCGCAGTCCTGTCTGTCCTGGCGCCAACGACAACCTGACCGCGGTGGCGGTGCTGGTGGCGCTGGCCGAGCGCCTCGCCGCGCGTCCGGTCGAGGGGCTGCGGGTGCAGCTGGTCTCCTGCGGCGCCGAGGAGGTGCTGCAAGGAGGGATTCACGGGTTCGCAAAGCGCCACTTCCCTGGCCTCGACCGCGACCAGACGTGGTTTCTGAACTTGGACACCGTCGGTTCCCCGAAGCTGATCATGCTCGAGGGCGAGGGCCCGGTCGTGATGGAGGACTACCACGACCGAAGCTTCCGCGATCTCATCGCCGGCGCCGGTGAGCGCGCCGGAGTGCCAGTCAGACGATGGATGCGCTCGCGCACCTCGACCGACGGCGTGATCCCCAGCCGAGCCGGCTATCCGACCGCGACGATCACCTCGATGGATCGCTACAAGGCGCTCTCGAACTACCACAAGATGTCCGACACGCCGGAGAATGTGAACTACCGGACCGTGGTTCAGGCGCTGACACTGACTGAGGCCGTGGCGCGTGAGCTCGCCGCGAGCCCATGGTTCGGCCGCTGAGATCGCTGTGCCTGCCGCCTCAGAGTTGACGCTGCCCAGCTTCGACCACACCGACCCGCAGCTGCGCGGCGATCGCTATCGCAGCGCGATGGAGGCGCTCCAGGGTCACGAGGACTGGCTGGCCGCGGGGCCGTTCGGGTTCATCGTGCTCGACCGCGAGTCCGGTGAGTTCTTCCTGCGCAGCCGCGACGCGGTCTTCCCCGGACTGACCATCGGCGAGCTTTTCGGCATCACCGCGGGCCCGCTGCACGAGGAGATAGTTCGCAACATCATCAACGTCAACGGCGATGATCACCGGCGGCTGCGCAACCTGGTCAACCCCGCTCTGGCCCCGCGGCGGGTGGACCGCTACCGGCCCGCGATGCGCCGCTTCCTGGAGGGGCTGCTGCCCGAGCTCCCGCGCGACGGCCGCATCGAGTTCATCGAGGAGATCGCCAAGCCGTACCCCGCGTTGGTGATCGCCGAGGTGATGGGCGCGCCGCTGGATGATGCACCGCGCCTGCACCACTTCTCCAATTGGATTCAGCGACAGTTCGATCCAACCAGCCTGAGCACCGAGCGGGCGCAGATCGAGCAGGCCGTGGAGGAGTTCTACCAGTACGCCGATGCGCTGATCCTCGCGCGGCGGCGCACCCCCGGCGATGACCTGATCACCGACCTGATCGCGGCCGAGGAGCACGGCGACCGGCTCAGCCACGACGAGCTGCGAAACCTCGTGCTGAACATCCTCGTGGGCGGCGTCGACACCAGCCAGAGCCAGCTCGCGCATACCGTCAGGCTGCTCGCCGAGCACCCCGCCCAGTGGGATCTGTTGCGGACGGACCCGCACGGTCTGGCGCTGGCCGCGGTCGACGAGGCGCTCCGGGTCGAGCCGATCACACCGTTCACGGCGCGGATCACCACGGCCGAGCTCGAATACCGCGGTGTCACGTTCCCCGCGGGCACGGTCGTGCTCGTGTCCGCGTGGCACGCGAACCGGCACGGCGAGGACGGGGGCCGATTCGATATCGCCGCCGATCGCGGACGCGAGCGTGTGCTGACCTTCGGGGCCGGCATCCATTACTGCGTCGGCGCCAACCTCGCGCGAGCGGAGATGCAGGAAGGGCTGGCTTTCCTGGCCGAGCGGGTCGGCTCGCTCGCGCTCGACGGCGAGCCGGAATTCGGGACCCCGTCAGGCATCTACGGTCTCGAACGCCTGCCGCTGCGCGTCGGCTGAGGCGCGGCTTGGCTCAGGCGCCGGCGGGCGCGGTCGGGGCCAACCGAACACCGTCCACTCTGAATCCGTATCGACGATCCGGGCGGCTACGACCGCCCGGCAGGCGCGCGGTGGCGCTGATCAGCGCGGCTGAGATCAGGCCGTTGATGCCTCAATTATATGGGCCATTCCCGCCCCGGGCCCCCGGGCCTGCGGCGCCAGCGACGCCGCCCGGTGCACAGCCGCCGACGCAAAACCCGCGGTACGCAGCGCCTCTCGGGCTTGGGCGGCGTCGCCCCAGTGCAGGAACACCCGTCCTCGCACGAACACCGACAGCAGCACCCGGAACGCGCGGACCTGCGGAGTCTGAGCCTCACCGATGTGCAGATCAGAGATGTAGCGCCCCTGGGAGAACCCGCCCAGCGCGCGCGCGAAGCGCCGCCACAGCTCCGCCACCTCGTCCCCGGGCAGATATCCGAGCAGGCCCTCGGTGATGATCGCCAGGCCGCCCTCGGGTCGCAGCTCGGCGGCCAGCGCGCCGATGCTGCTGGTCCCGTCTTCGCGCACGGCATCGACCTCCTCGACGCGATGGTGCTCGCCCAGCGATCCCATCCGCTCCAGCGCCTGGCGCTTGCGCGCTGCCATCTCCGGCAGGTCGGCCTCGATGTAGCTGAGGCGATCCCCGTAGCGCTGGCTGAAGCGCCAGCCACGAGGCGAGAGTCCGCAGGCCACCTCGATCACCTGGGTGATGGCGTGCTCCTCGACCGCCCGCTCCAGTAGCTTGTCGATCGCGAGGTGCCGGGCCAGCAGGTAGTGCTCGAGCGAGGCACCGCCAAGGGCTCGCGAGAGGATCAGCGCCGGCCGCAGCGACTCGAACAGGGCTCGTCCCTCGAGCGAGGAGAGCTCAGGGTGTGAGAGCCCGTTGCGAGCCCAGACATAGCCCGTGTAGTGCGCGGTGGGACTTATCCGGCCTGAATCGCTCATGGCTGTTTCTCCTCCAGCCGCTCCAGCAACGTGACCTGTGCCGGGTTGATCTTCTCCCGCGCGGCGGCGATGGAGAACCATTCTGCTCGATCGACCTCAGGGATCTCGATCATCGTGCCCGATCGCGGTGGCCACTCGAACGGGAACGTGTTGCTCCTCACCGCCTCGGAATCGAGATCGCCGGCGAGCGCGAACGCGCGAACCGTCTTCCCGGACTTCTGCCTGATCTCTCCGAGGTCGGCGGCCCCTCCATCGGGTGCCGCGGTTCCGAGCTCCTCCTCGAACTCGCGCCGGGCAGCGGCGAGCGGCTCCTCGTCCGGTTCGTACTCACCCTTTGGAATCGACCACGCGCCGCGGTCCCGCGCCGCCCACGCCGGTCCTCCGGGATGGACCAGCAGCACCTGCAGAGCGCCCTCGTGCCGACGATGGAGGAGGATGCCCGCGCTGCGGCGGGTCGATCGTCTGCGGGACCCCGAAGGCATACCGCGGCGAATACTGCCGACCCCGCTGCGGCGATGCTCAGCCGAGGTCGAGCCGGTACCCCTGGTAGACGACGGGAGGACCCCAGTCGTGGTGTACGCGCTCCCATATCAGCCGGAACCCGGCGTGGCGATACAGCCTCGCGGCGGTGCTGAGCGCACTGAACGTCTCGAGCTCCAGGCGGCGCAAGCGGTCCGCGCGAGCCTGATCGAGCAACTCGGCGAGCAGCGAGCCGCCCAAGCCCTGACCACGCAGCGATCCATCCAGCACGAACCAGCGGACGCGCCCGACGCCGTTGCCCTCATGGGTGAGAGCGAGCGCGCCGCTGAGCTCGTCTGCGCCATCGACCAACCAGACACCTCCGGCGCTCGAAGGCCAGCCGGCGGCCACCGCTTTGCGGGCGCCGGCGGCGATGGCGTCGACGAACGCCTGGTTGAGCCCGAATTCCGGGAGATAGACCCGGAAGTGCAGATGAGCGATCGCGTCTGCGTCGCCGTCGCGCAGTTGGCGACGCACCGGCGGGTATTCGACCGACGGCTCGGGGCGCGTGATCTGCATGGTCGCAGTGTGCAGCAGCTAATTGATCGGCGCAATACACATATGCGGACTTACCTATCTCGTTCTATGATGAATGGATCGACATTCGCCAGCTCCGCTACTTCGAGGCGGTGGTCCGTCACCGCCACTTCACGCACGCCGCGGAGGAGCTGCACGTGGCCCAGTCCGCGGTCTCGCACCACGTCCGAGCGCTCGAACAGGAGCTTGACATCGCATTGCTGCAGCGGACGACTCGCTCGGTCACACCGACCCAGGCCGGCGAGCTGGTTGCCGCACGCGCACGGGCGGTGAACGCCGAAACCGAGGCGCTACGGGCGGAGATCGACGAGCTCCGCGGCCTCGTCCGCGGACATGTCTCGATCGGCGCGATGCTGTTCGGCGGCGAGCTCGACATCCCCGGGATCCTGGCGTCGTTCTCCGTCCAGTTTCCGGGGGTGGAGATCGAGCTGCGCGAGGGCACGGCAGGACGCATGCTGGACATGCTCCGCGCGGGCAGCCTCGACCTGACGTTCGCGCTCGAAGTGCAGCCGCCGCCGGAGATCGAGCGGATCGAGCTCTCGAACGAGGAGCTCGCGCTGGCGATGAGCACCACCCACCGCCTGGCCGGCAGTGGGCCGGTGTCGCTCGGGGACCTCCGCGCGGAGCCGTTGATCGCCTTCCAGCACGGATCCTCGACCCGCGGCCTGGTCGATGGCGCGCTGGCCGCAGCCGGGGTTCATCCGCGGATCGCGCTCGAGGCCAACGACTTCGCCCTCGTCCGCTCGCTTGTGGCCAGGGGCCTTGGCCTGGCGGTACTCCCGCGTTCCTTTCTCGAGCGTCCTGGCGAGCCGATCTCGTTCAGCCCGCTGACTCCGCCTCTGCGGATGGCCGTGGTGCTGTGGTGGCCGCGAGGGCGCAGGCTGTCGCCCGCCGCACGGGCCTTCGTGGATTTTGCCGCGGCGTCCCGGGTCCGCGCGCCCCTGGCCCCGCGCGGGTACCCCAGCAGCCCGCAATCAGGCGGCTAGCGACTCCAGCCTGGCCGGCTCGGACTCATCCTCGGTTCCGAGGGGCGCCACCGCCGGGGTGGGCACGATGTCCCGCCGGAGCAGGAGCGCCCCGGCGAGCGCGGCGGTGAAGCACAGCGCGGCGCCGATCTCGAACGCAACCTGGAAGCCGTTGGTCACCGCCTGCTGAGCGCCGACTCCGGCCGAGACGTGGGAGCTGCCGGCGGCGACCGTGCTGAGGACCGCGAGCCCGAGCGCCCCTCCCACCAGCCGCGAGGTGTTGAGCAGCCCCGAGGCGAGTCCGCTCTGGGCCCGCGGCACCCCCTGCGTGGCCGCGATCGTCGAGGGGACGAGCCCGAGGCCCATGCCGAGACCGCACAGCACGCCGCCCGGGAGGACAAGCGTCATGTAGCCGCCGCCGGGGCGGACACCGGTGAGGATCAGCAGGCCGGCCGTGGCCATCAGCATTCCCACGCTGACGACACCGCGGACGCCGAAACGCGCCACCAGCCGAGGCGAGAGCGAGGAGGCCGTGAACACCGAAAGCGTGATCGGGAGAAACGACAGACCAGCTCGGATCGGCCCGTCACCGAGGACCTGCTGCAGATACAGCGTGACGAAGAAGAACATCGAGAACAGCGCGGCGTACATCAACACCACGACCAGGTTCGCGGCACGCAGCTGCCGCAGCTTGAAGATGGAAAGCGGCACGAGCGGCCATTGCGCAACGCGTCCCTCGACGAACCCGAAGGCGGAGAGCAGCAGCGCCGCCATGCCGAGCGGCAGCAGGACGCCGGAGGATCCCCACCCAAGCGTGTCGCTCCGAACGATCCCGAAGGTCAGGACGATCAGACCGCCGGTGACCAGCAGCGCACCGACGGCGTCGAAATGACGTGGCGCGTCATCCCGGACGTCGTTCGGGATGACGCGCATGGCCAGCACGATCACCAGGACCCCGAGCGGAACGTTGACGGCGAAGATGGCCGGCCAACCGAGCGTCTGGGTGAGGATCCCGCCGAGCAGCGCGCCCGAGGACGCTCCCAATCCGCCGATCGCGCCCCAGGCCCCGAGACCACGATTTCGCTCGGGGCCCTCACGAAGCGAGGAGGTGATGATCGACAGCGTGGCCGGTGAAACGACGGCCCCGCTGAACCCCTGAAGCGCCCGCGCGCCAAGCAGCAGGCCGCGTGAGCTGGCCAGGGCGCAGGCCAGTGACGAAACGGCGAACAGGGCGGTCCCGGCGACGAAAACGCGCCGGCGTCCGAGCAGGTCGGCCGAGCGCCCCCCGAGCATCAGGAAGCCGGCGAAGGTGAGCGTGTAGGCGTTGACGACCCACTGCAGGCCGGTGGTGGAGAAGTGCAGACCGTGGCGCATCGCCGGGAGGGCCACGTTGACCACGGCAACGTCGAGGATGACCATGAACTGCGCGAGGCAGACCACGAACACCAAGGCGTTTGCGGAGGAAGGATGAAATCTGGATGGTTCGGTTGCGTTCACGGTTGACAGTGTGCGATCATCGTTATCCAGGTACAAGAGAGGGGTTTATCCTGGTAGCAGAAATCACACCCATCGGACCCGAGCCTTCACCCGCCCCGGACACCAACGCGGTGCGCCGCCGCGAGGAGCTGGCCGACTTCCTGCGCCGCCGTCGCGCCAGCATCAAGCCCGAGGAGGTCGGGCTACCGGCCGGGGGTCGGCGCCGGACCCCGGGCCTCAGGCGAGAGGAGGTCGCGCAGCTGGCCGGCGTCGGTGCGACTTGGTACACGTGGCTCGAGCAGGGGCGTGATGTGCGTGCCTCGCTCGATGTGCTGGAGGGTCTATCCCGGGCGTTGCAGATGACGCCGGCCGAGCGCGCGCATCTGATCCTGCTCGGGCGCGGCGACTCGGCGCCCGTGTCCAGAGGGCCGGCCGAGCGCGTCTCCCCCACACTGCGACGGTTGATCGAGCATCTCGGACCGAACCCTGCTTTTGTGCTCGGTCGCCGCTGGGACTACCTGGCCTGGAACCGCGCCGCCTGCGCGGTCTTCGGCGACTTCGATGCGATCCCGCGTGTGCAGCGCAACCACGTGTGGCTGACCTTCATGGATCCTGCGCGCCGTGAACTGGCGATCGACTGGGAGCGCAGCTGCCGCCTGATCGCAGCCAAGTTCCGCGCCGACAGCGCCCGCCATCTCGGCGACCCCGCGTTCGAAGAGCTGATCGGCGCGCTGCGGCAGTCGAGTCCTGAGTTCTGCAAGGCCTGGAAGCGTCACGAGGTTGCGCGCAGCGGCGAGGGGCGCAAGGTGCTCAGCCACCCGCTGGTGGGCAAGCTGGTGTTCGAGCACGCGGTGTTCAACCCAAGTGAAGCGCCCGAGCAGCGCCTGATCCTGCACTCTCCGATCGCCGAGCACGACACGCCCGCCAAGCTCGCGCGCCTGTTGGCTGCCGCGCCTGTCGCAACGACCGTGGTGGTCGCGGTCTGATTGTCAGGGGACTGTCACTCCGCTTTCAGACAATTTTTCGCTCGGGAAGCTGCTCGAACCAGACGCGGACGGAGGTACCGCCCGATGAGATCGCTCGCCAGATGGTGCTTTGACCACCGGATCATCGTCCTGATCTGCTGGGTCGCGGCCGTGGCCGGCGCGAACGCGGTCTCAGGCGCCGTCGGAACCTCCTACAGCGATAATTTCAAGCTGCCCCACACGCAGAGCTTCGATGCCGTCAGGCTGCTGCAGCGAAATGTGCCGAAGGCCTCGGGCGACACCGAACAGCTCGTGATCGGCACGCCGCAGGGCCGGGTGACCGATCCCGCGGTTCGCGCGCGGGTGCAGTCCCTCCTGGACACCGTGGCGCGCCAGCCCCACGTGTCGGTTGTGCAGTCGCCCTACGGTCCGCTCGCAGCCCACCAGATCTCCCCATCCGGCCAGGTGGCGTTCGCCAACGTGACCTTCGACGTGCAGTCGAACAAGATCACCCAGACGAAGGCCAAAGCCTTCGTCTCGAGTGTCACCAGCGCCTCCGGCGGCGGCGTCCAGTTCCAGCTGGAGGGCCAGATCGCACAGGCCGGCAACTCGCACGGTGGCTCGAGCAGCCTGATGTTCGGTTTCCTGTTCGCGGCCGTCGTGCTCTTCGTCGTCTTCGGCTCGTTGCTGGCCATGTTGCTGCCGCTGCTGACCGCCGGGGTTTCCCTCGGGACAGGCATCGCCGTCGTCGGCCTGCTGACGCACGTGATCAACATGGCGTCGTTCTCCGACCAGCTGGCGCTGTTGATCGGCCTCGGGGTCGGGGTCGACTACGCACTGTTCATTGTC
>CAXMLR010000319.1:0-6807 GCA_964194275.1 uncultured Solirubrobacterales bacterium | reverse complement strand
GTGTAATACGTACCCTCCTCGGCGAGGTCAGTTGGGCTCGGCCAGTCGTGAAAGGTCGGCCAGCCGACCGTGTCATGGCGATGGCCGGGCGCCCCATAATCGAGAAAGCTCTCGACCAGGCCGTTGGTGCCCTGCTGGACCGTCTTGCAGTCAGGCAAGGCAAATGGAGCGCCGAACTGGTCCCACGGTCGGCCGCAATGCCACTCGCCGCCAAACAGCTCGAACCCGGTCACATGCACGTGGGCGTCGATCGTTCCGCTCACCTGCGCCTGCGGGCTCGGACCCGAGAACGGCACTCCGGTCGCGTCGACGCTGGCCTCGGGGTAGGTAGCGCAGCCCGCCGCAGGCCTGAAGCTCACCGCTCGTTTGGTACCAGTCTGCGCGTTGGCGATGGTGAAACCGCTAGTGGCGTCCCCATCCACCTGCCAGACCGTCGCCCCGCTGGGAGACGCGACCATCGCCGGCGTCGCCCCCGCGGCGAGGAAGTTCCGCGCGGAGCCGTAGAGCAGGTATTGCCCGAGCGATGCGGCCTGCATCCGGAAGGGCCCGGCGGGAAGCACCCCGCCAGATCCCGGCGTCGCCCGCAGTGCGTAGCAGCCGTTGACGAGGGAATAACGGTCAAGGGGTGCGGCGGCCAGGGCTTGAGCCGGCCGATTGCCCGCGGGGGCGGAGCCGGCGAACAGACCGACGGCAACCACGGTCGCGGCCACCAGAATCGCCGCGGACAGGCGCCATCGGGTCATTCCCGCGTCAGCTCCTCCAGGGCGATCACAAAAGAAGAGTACTGCCGACCGGTGACCTGACGTAGCGCTACCTCACAGGTGCGGTTGCTCGACACGCAGGCATCGAGGGTCTTCCCTTCAAGCTCACGCGCCAGATCCCGCAGTGCCGAGGCGGGGAGCTCGGGACGCATGAGCCCGCGATCGCCGGCCATCCCGCAACAGCCCGACGCGGCCGGCACGAGCACCTCGTCGGCAATCTGCGCCGCGACGGCGGCGAGCTTGCGGGACAGCCCGAGGTGCTCGGAGGCGCAGGTGGGATGCACCGCCACCGTGCCAAGCCGGCGCTGAATTGTGAGCCGTTCCAGCAGGTGGTCGTGCACCCAGGCGATCGAGTCGAGCACCTCCACCCGAGTCTCGCCGAGCGCACCGAGGAGGCCGTGGGTGCACGACGTCGCGTCAATGACCACCGGCAGCGCACCGCCCTCGGTCCAGCGCGCCAGGGCGCCGGCGACCCGTTCTGACATCAGCGCATGCCCATCGGCGTAGCCCTTCGAGCTCCATGGCGTTCCGCAGCAGTGCCCGGCGACGTCCGGTGGAATCCACACCGGCAGCCCGGCCCGGGCGGAGATCGCGACCAGCGCCTCCGGCAACGTCGGGTGACTCGCCGCTTCCGGCGGATTCCCAAAGATCCGGTTGATACAGGCCGGCATGTAGATCGCTGCCGCGCCCGCCCGTACCGTGCGCGGCAGCGCCAACGGGGCAGGCGGCGGGAGCTCTCGCTTCAGAGCTCGGGCCGGAATGGCCCCCGCGCGCAGGCCGCCGCGAGCCAGGCGCTCGAGCGGCGCGTAGCGCCGGGCCGCTTCGGCCCCTGCGCGCTCCGCCCGCGAAGAGTGTGCCTCGTGGCGGAGCTGCTTGACCAGCTGACCGGTGTCGATCCCCACCGGACAGGCGTGCTTGCACGATCCGTCGACGGCACAGGTGTCGATCGCTGCGTACTCGTACTGCGCACGCAGGGCCTTCAAAACCGGCGAACCCGCGGGCTGACGAGCCATCTCACGCCGCACGACGATCCGCTGGCGGGGCGTGGTGGTGACGTTGCGCGACGGACACACGGGTTCGCAGAATCCGCACTCGATGCACTTCGTCGCCACCTCCTCGATCTCCGGCGTCGACTTGAGGTTGCGCAGGTGCACCAACGGGTCGCGGTTGAGCACGACCCCCGGAGCGAGCACTCCGTCTGGATCAGCCAGCCGTTTGAGCTGCCACATCATCTCGGTGGCCTGAGTCCCCCACTCGCGCTCGACGAACGGCGCCATGTTGATCCCGGTGCCGTGCTCGGCCTTCAGCGAACCGTCGTACTTGTCAACGATCAGGTCAACCAGCTCGTGCATGAACGCCTCGTAGCGCTCGAGGTCGGCCGGCTCACCGAAGTTCAGCGTGAGCAGGAAGTGGAGGTTGCCGGCGGAGGCGTGCCCGGCGAGTGCCTGCAGGAAGCCGTGGTGGCCGAGCAGCGCCTGGAGATCCTTGGCCGCCTGCGCCACCCGCGCCGGCGGGACGCAAACGTCCTCGATGATCAGCGAGACGCCCGGCGGGCGCATCGCCGCGAGCAGTCCCTGCATCCCCTCGCGCACCCGCCACAGCATCTCGATCTGTTCCGGTTCCCGAGAGAACTTAGTCGTCTCCACCAACGGGCGACCGTCGAGGATGACCGCCGCCGCCTGCTCGGATCCGCCGAGCGCTTCAGCCTCGTCAGACCGAAACTCCACCAGCAGAGCAGCGCAGGTCGGCGGAAGCTCCTTCCAGCGCGCGGGCGTGCCCGGCATGTTGTAGGCGGCGGCGATCAGCGTGGGGGCGACCATCAGCTCGGTGGCTGTCGCCCCAGCCGCCACCAGCTCCGGAACCGCATCGGCCGCAGCGTCGAGATCCTCGAACATGATCAGGGCGATCGTTGTGTGAGCGCCGAGCGGAACCGTGTCGAAGACGGCCTCGGCGACGAAAGCGAGCGTGCCCTCGGAGCCGATCACCAGGCGCCGGAAGATCTCGAGTGGGGTGTCGGCGTCGAGGAACGCGCACAGCCGGTAGCCGGTCGTGTTCTTGATCTGGAATTTCCGCGCCACGCGCTCGGCCAGGACGGGGTCACCTCGGAGCTCGTCGCGGATCGCCTCGATCCCCGCGGCGAGCTCCGGTGCCGCTGCCGCGAATTCCCGCTCGGCGTCGGCGGCTGCAGTGTCGATCACCGCCCCCGAGGCCAGTACGAGCTTCATCGAGCGGACGGTCTGGTAGGAGTCCGACACGACTCCGCAGCGCATGCCGCCCGAGTTGTTGGCGATCACCCCGCCGACACAAGCGATCTCGGTGCTGGCGGGATCGGGCCCCAGCTTGCGCCCGTAGCGGGCCAGCAGCCGGTTGACATGGCCGAGCACCATTCCGGGCTGCACCCGCACGCGCAGCCCGCCGTCGAGCACCTTGGCCCGCTGCCAGTGGCGCCGGACGTCGACCAGTACCGAGGCGCTTTGCGACTGGCCGTTCAGCGACGTGCCGCCGGCCCGGAAGACCAGAGGCGTGGCGCTCCGGTGAGCCCATCGGATGAGGGCGACCATGTCGTCGACGTCCCGCGGCATGGCCACCGCCTGGGGAATCAGGCGGTAGGGGCTGGCGTCCGAGGCGTAAGCCACGAGGTCGAGCGCGTCGGTCAGCACCCGGCCCGTGCCCAGCACCCGCGTGAGCTCCGAGCGCAGCGGCTCGGGTGTGCCACCGGCCACCCAGTCCGGCGCGCGGTCGACGGCGGCGGGCACCGGCGCTACTCGAGCCACATTCCGGAGGCCACCGGCACCTGCAGGAGCCGCGGGCCGTCCTGCACGGCGATGTCCTCACGCAACGCCTCGATCAGCTCCTCGCGCCCGGAAACCTCACGCGCCGACATGCCGTAGGCGCGCGCAAGCGCCGCCACATCGAGCCCGGGCAGGTCCAGCCCCGGTGCATCGGAGAGCTGCTCGAACGCGGCGAACCACTTGAGGATCATGTACTCCTGGTTGCGAAGCACGAGGAAGGTGACCGGGAGCTTGTAGGCCACCGCGGTCCAGAGTGCCGTGATGCCGTACTGGGCCGAACCTTCGCCCAGCACGCAGACTACCGGCCGCCCCGGTTGGCCGAGCTGGACGCCCAGCGCGGCCGAGATCCCGAAGCCGAGCCCGCCGCTGGCACCGAAGTAGTAGCTGCCGGGCTCCGAGAGCCGCAGCCGATTACGCAGTGCCATCGTCGACGAGGGCGCCTCGAGGACCGCGATCCCGTCGTCAGGCCACACTTCGGCCAGTGCCGCCATCGCCTCCGAACCGCTCAGCGGGTCGGCGTGTGGAGGATCCCCCAGCTCGGGCCGCGGTTCTACGGCCGGCCGCTCGGAATCGTCCAGCAGCGCGACGAGCTCCTTGAGAGCGAGCGCCACATCGCCGACGATCGCGTCTCCCATCGGCGCCCGCGCCGCCTCGGCCGGATCGCTGGTGATCGCCACCAGCGATGCGCCCTCGGGCAGCAGGGGGCCGGGAAAGTACGGGTAGTAGGGGAACACCGAGGAGCCGACGACGAGGATCAGGTCGTACTCTTTCAGCGCCTCGCTCACCGCGCCGATGGCCGGCGGTAGCACGCCGGCGAAGTTCGGATGGCGTTCTGGAAATCCCAGCCGCCCGCCCCCGGGAGCGGGTGTGGCCCACACCGGCAGCCGCTGCTTCTCGGCCAGAGCGATCGCGTCCGCCCAGCCGCCGCTGGCGTCGATGTCAGGACCGGCGATGAGCACCGGGTTGCGCGCGCCGTGCAGCGAGGCCGCGAGCTGGGAGAGCGAAGCGGGGTCCGGCACAGCGCGGCCGCCGACCACCCGCCGGATCGCGTTAGTGGCCCGGTCGGCGTCGGCCTCCGCCTTCCAGTCGTCCATCGGGATCGAGACGAAGGTGGGACCGCGGGGCGGAAGCATCGCGTGGTGAATCGCGCGGCCGATCGCTCCCGGAACATCCTGAGGGCGCGGCGGCTCGTGGCTCCACTTGACGTACGGCTGCGGTCCGAGCGTGGCGTCACGGTTGGTCAGGTTCGCCTCGATGGTGATCTGGGCGCGTACCTGCTGCCCTGCGGTGATCACCAACGGCGACTTGTTCGCCTGCGCGTTGAAGATCCCTCCGACGGCATTGCCGACCCCGGGAGCCGTGTGCAGGTTGACGTGGGTCGGTCGTCCGGTGGACTGGGCGTAGCCGTCGGCCATCCCCACTACCACCAGCTCCTGGAGGCCGAGCACGTAGCGGAAATCTTCGGGGAAGTCGGCCAGCATTGGCAGCTCGGTCGAACCCGGGTTGCCGAAGATGGTCGTCATTCCGTGGGCACGGAACAGCTCGAAGGTCGCTTCACGAACGGTCGGCATCAGCTGGCTGTCTCCTCAAATCTGGCTCTCTGGCGCGTACACGCTATTACGGCTCGAGAGCAGCCGCGCTCACAGGCCTGCCAACACCTCGGAGGCGGCACGCTGTCCCGACTGCACGGCGCCATCCATGTATCCGGTCCACACCGTGGCGGTCTCGGTCCCGGCCCAGTGGATCCGATTGACCGGCACGCGCAGCGCCCGGCTGTACTCGGTCATCACGCCGGGCGGCATGACTCCGACGGGACAGCCGCCGGTGTACACCTCGCGGTCCCACACGTGATCGAAGTAGGCCCGCGGGCGGGCGGCCTGAGGCCCGAAGTACCGGGCGTAGGAGGCCAGTGACCGGCTCGCCCGCTCGGCGTCGGAGAGATCGGACAGCTGACGAGCATCATCACCGTCGATGAACCCGAGCAGCACCCCCGGAGTTCCTCCCGCCGGCGAGCCGTCGAATGTCACCTTGACCGGACCGAGGTCACTGGTGGCTTGTCCGTTCAACCCCTGCTCGCGCCAGAACGGCCGGTCGTACACGGCGATCGTCTTGATCAGCGAGCCGATCGGCATGCGCTGGGTGAGCTGATCCCGCAGGGCCGGAACGCCGGGTGAGTAGGCGATCCGTCCGGCCAGGTTCGGCGGCACCGCGACGATCACCCGCTGGCAGCCGATGCTCAGCCCGTCGGCGTGCACAGTGGCCCCGCGGGCGTCTTGGAGGATCTCACGCACCGGCCGGGAGAGCATCACGCGATTTCCGAGTTGCCTGGCCATCGCGATCGTGATCCCCTGGGTGCCGCCGGACACCCGGTAGTCCTGCGCCCCGCCGGCGCCGGCGTTGGCTATCAACGGGGTCACGCCGCCGGCGGCGTGGACGTAGGCGAGGAAGTAGAGCAGCGACACGTCCCGCGGCTCCACCGACAGGATGGCCTCAATGGCGAGGGCGAAGAGCGATCTGCCCTTGGCGCTGAGGATGTTCTGCTGGGCCCAGGTGTCAACGGTGACCGAATCCCACTCCAGCGCGCGGGGCGCGTTGTACGGAGCGTCGAGCGGCACGGTCGAGGCCATGCTGTCGATTCCCGGGATCGTGATCGCCCCGAGCTGGACGACGGCCAGCGGGTCGTCGCTGGGAGGGATCGTCCCCGTGTATGGCGTGCCCTTCCCGTCCTCGTACCAGAGCAGCTTCCCCGTCGCGTAGGTGGGGAACTTCCCGATTCCCAGGTCCGCCATCAACGCCAGAATCCGCCGCTGGGTGGGACCGACGAACGTCGCGCCCATGTTCGCCACGTCGGTGGCGCCCGTCCCGAGCGGACGGCTGAAGCACCGGCCCCCGACGCGGTTGCGAGCCTCGAGCACGATCACTGACTTGCCCGCGGCCCGGATCGCTCGCGCCGCGGTCAGACCCGCCATTCCTGCCCCCACGACGACCACGTCAGCCTTCGGCGCGCGCGGAGGACGCCGGTGCCGGCGCCGGTGGCGAGCGGCCGCCTCGGCATCGATCGGTATCGCCGCCGTGGCTCCCGCGGCCAGCGTTCCGGCGACGAACCGCCGGCGGGTGATGTCGTCACTTTGCGTTGTCATCTCTCGATCCTTTGCTCGATGCGTATATCGCGGCGCGGCTCGGCCGGCCCACGTGTCTCGTGCGTAGTGTCTCGCTACTTCGGTAACGCCGCCCGCCGCAGGTGCGGGTAATAC
>CAXMLR010000318.1:0-3065 GCA_964194275.1 uncultured Solirubrobacterales bacterium | reverse complement strand
GTGTTGCGGGAGTTCTCGCGCCGGCGGGTCGAGATCGAGGAGCGCGCCCGCGAGCTGACCGGGGTGGCGGCTGCCGAGCTGTCGCGTGAGCGGCTGCAGGGGATCGCATTGGCGACGCGCAAAGCGAAGGAGTACGGGGTCGACGGGGCGCGCTGGCAGGCGGAGGCACGGGCCCGGGCCGCCGAGCAGGGCCTCGGCCGGCGGGAGCTTGAACGTCTGCGCGGCCGGTCAGCCACGGTGGCGGATCGCCCTGAGCCAGACATCGTCCGGTCTGCTACCCAGCGGCTCTCGGGCCCGGACGGGTTGACGTCACAGCACAACACGTTCGCGCGCCGACACGCGTTGGCTGAGATTGCCGGCGAGTTCGCGCAGGGCGCCAGTGTCACGCAGCTGGAGCGCGCGACTAGCGGTTACCTCCAGCACCGGTCGGTGGTCGCGCTCGGCGTCGTTGAGGGGGAGCGCCGCTGTACCACCCGGGATTTGCTCGCGTGTGAAGAGGCGATCGTCGACGGAGCCCAGCGGCGGCGGCGCGAACGCGCGGGCGTGCTCGCGCCAGCGCTTGCGGATCGTGTATGTGCGGACCGACTTGACGGGCTGAGCGAGGAGCAGATGGCTGCCGTGCAGCACGTGATTGCCGACGGCTGCGGAGTATCTGTCCTCCAGGCGCTGGCAGGGACCGGGAAGACGCGGGTGCTCGGTGCCCTGGCTCGCATCTACGAGGCCGGCGGGTATCAGGTGCTGGGCGCCGCGCCCACCGGCCGGGCCGCGCGAGAGCTCGCCGACGCCGCCGACATCCGGGCCACGACGATCCATCGCCTCGTTTCCGACCTTGACGGGTCGGACGGCCTCGGCCGCCAGAGCGTGATTCTCCTCGATGAGGCCGGCACGGCGCCGACGCGACCTTCGGCGGCGCTGTTCGCACAAGCCCGAGCGCGCCGGTGCGAAGGTTGTCGCCGTCGGAGACAGCGGCCAACTGCCGTCGGTCGCCGCGGGCGGCTGGTTCGCCGCGGTGAGCAGCCGCCTGAACGGTCCGGGGCTGCGACAGGTGATGCGCCAGCGTGACCCAGCCGAGCGCGACGCACTGGCGGCGCTCCACGACGGCGATCCGGACGCGTACCTCGCTCACAAACGGGCTCGGGAGACGCTCGTCGTCCACGAGCGGGAGGACGACGCAGTCGAAGCGACTCTGGCCGACTGGAACGCTGCGCGCCGGAAGCTCGGCTTGTCCGGTGCAGTGATGATCGCGCGCGACAACGCGACCCGCTCGATCCTGAACGAGCGCGCGCGGGCGCTGCTGATCGCGGAGGGATCGCTCCCAGTGGATGGCGTTCGGATCGCCGACCAGGAGCTCCGGATCGGCGATCGGGTGATCGCCCGGCGCAACGACCGCCACCGCGAAGTCGACAATGGCACACTTGCGAGGATCGAGGCGATCGAGGCCAACACCGGCGAGCTGACGATCATCACCGACTCAGCCCGCCGGTGCGTGCTTGACGCCGCCTATGCCGCGGAGCATCTCGAGCCGGCCTACGCGCTGACCGGCCACGGCGCACAGGGCGCCACCGTGGAGTGGGCAGGCGTCGTCGGCCGCCCGTCGGAGTTCGGTCGGGAATGGGCGTACACCGCCCTGTCACGCGCCCGGGGCGGCACGCGGGTGCATCTGATCGCCGAGGCGACACCGAAGCAGCGCGAGCGCAGGCAATACGCGCCGCCTGAGCCGGACCGCACTGTCGATGAAGCACTCGCTTCAATGAGCTCGGCGATGCGGCGCAGCGAGCGCGAAGCCCTTGCCGTCGAGCAGCTCGAGCCGATCACGCTGTCCGGGGGCGAGGGGACAGTCGCTCGGGCGCTCCCGCTGCCCGAGCTCTCCGAGGGGGTGCCGAGCGCCCGATGCTCGATTCCCAGCCGCGGTCGGCCGCGCCGGCACGGCCACAGGAACCGAATTGGATGGCGTTGCGCCAGCAGCGGGAGCGCCTTGCCCGAGGCAGGAGCGTCGGGCGATAGCTCGGGCCGAGCCGACTCGCAGCCGGAGGACTGACACGGGTCGTGCTCAAATGTGTGTCGGCTCGCGGCGCCCGACATGCAGGGACGCCTGCCGTCGTCGCAACGGGGGCTGACGCACGCTGTTGGGCGGATGCGAGCTTCCGCCGCGATGACTACCCGTCCCGATCTCGAGCTCGCTAGGTCGCCACGGGAGTCGTCGGAGGCGGGAGAGCTGACGATCCTCTTCGTGTGGCCACAGACCCGTGCGATGGGCCGGCAATCTGACGATCACGTTCGTGGCCAAGCACTCGTGGTCGAGGCCGCACGCCCCGCCTTGTGCATGGCGTGCGCGACCAAGGCGCTCGCCTACAGCCCGCCCGCCGCCGTCGCGGACCTTCTCGACCTTCGCGTCGAGCCGCAGATAGCGGGAGCGGTCCTCGAGTCGGGCAATCCCCTGAAGGCCTCGACCTTTTGTGATCGGGCCAGTGGTAGGGTCAGGCGCCCGTCGCTCGTGTGAGATGGTTGGCGGGTGACCGCATTCGAGCAGTCCACCGCCCGGCTCGTGGCCGTATGACCTCGGTGCTTCACAGGTTCTCGTCGTGGAGAAGGTGCCGCACGGCGCTCTAGCCGTTGGCGTTAGCGCGGGTAAGCCGTTTGCGGTCTCTAACCGCTGTCGCCATCTGTTTGCCTCGCTGGGCAAGGGGCACGTGACCGACGATCGATGCCTGCAGTGCCCTTGGCACGCGGCGCTGTACGACGTCGGCACCGGCGCGATCCGCAGGGCGCTTTCAAGCCGCTAGCGGGCGCGGTGAAGGCGACGACCGGCGCGCGAGCGCTGAAGACATTCCCGGTCGAGGTGCGCGACGGCGCAATCTGGCTCGTCGGTTGAGCAACGGTCCCACCCGGTCGGCGTCTCACCCAGGCCCGAGATCCAGGATCACCTCGACGGGCGTCTAGCTTCGGTGCCCGAGCGTGTGTAGCGCAAAGCCTGAAGCGATTTCGACGTCGTCGCGCAGCTTCTGGGCTTCAGGGAGGTTCTGGAGCTTCTTGAGCGACTGGTTCTCGATCTGGCGGATGCGCTC
>CAXMLR010000317.1:0-3604 GCA_964194275.1 uncultured Solirubrobacterales bacterium | reverse complement strand
GGATCTCGGGCGCCCCGGCGGCATGGTGCAGCCGCGCCAGCTCGACGTTGGCCCGGATCATCAGTTGGCGGTCGAGCTCGTCGTTCAGCGACCATCGCACGAGCGCCTGCCCGTAATCGTCGAGCACCACCTCGCCTTCGCCGTGGTCGCGGGCCACCGACAGAAACGGCGCGTGGTAGCGGAACATCCGCGCGAACTCTCGCTTGTGGTGCTCGCCGTCGGTCCACGGGATCGCGCCCGCGTGCAGGACCGGCGTGGCGCCCACGGACTCGATCAGGAACCCCCACGATCCCTCGCAATCCGCGAAGTGGTCGGAGACCTCCGACTGGATTTGCCCCTCCCAGGCATCGATCGGCTCGTCGTAGATCCCGTTGACGATCGAGGCCGGATGCAGGCGCAGGTGCTTGCCGACCGCGGGCCCGCCGATGCCCGAGCGCAGCAGCAGCGCGGGAGACTCGACAGCTCCGCACGCCACCACCACGGTCGGAGCGCGGACGGTCAAATCCGTCACCGTGCCGTCGGGGTGCAGCACGTTTGCCGCGACTCCGACCGCGCGCCCATCCTCCACCAGCACCCGGTCGACACGGCAGTTGACCACGACCGAAGCGCCGGCGTCGGAGGCATCCTGCAGGTAGGTCTTCATCGTCGACAGCTTGGCACCGCGCTGGCAGCCCGCCAGGCAGTAGCCGCAGACGCGCGGGTCCTCGCACGCGGTGTCGACGTTGCGCACGATCGCACGGTGCTCCATCCCGAGCTCATCCAGCGCGCCGATCAGCTTGCGGTGCTGGCGGTTCTGGGTCGTGGCCTCGTCGGTGGCGTTGATCCGGGTCATCACGGCGTCGATGTGCTCCTCGTAGCCGGGCTCGTCGATGCCTGAGATCCCGTGCTCGCGCCATTCGCGGCGAATCCGCTTCGGCGTGCGCAGGCAGTTCATGTAGTTGACCACGGTGCCGCCGCCCAGCGTCGATCCGGCCAGGATCGCGATCGAGCCGTCCTCGGAGCTGAGCATCCCGCCGCCGAGGTAGAGCTCGAACATCCCGGGCACCTCGAGCTGCTTGAAGTCCGCCTCGTTGCGGTAGCCGCCCAGCTCGAGCACGAGTACCGAGCGACCCGCCTGCGCGAGCGTCGCCGCGATCACGGACCCGCCGGCCCCGGAGCCGACGACGACGGCGTCCGCGGTCATGCTCGCCCGCGGGCCCTGCACGTCCGACACAGAGATCGTCTTCGGCGCCTGCTCACGCGAGGGCGGAGCTGAAATCGGTCCGGGATAGCCGAGCGCCTCCCAGTTGGGGTTCTGGCCGCGCTCGTCGGCGTACCCGTAGAAGAACAGGAACGTCGAATTGCGCAGCGCGATCACGCCGAGCCTGGCCTCATGCGAGGACGCGGCGACGCCGTGCAGAACCTGGGTGCGCTCCCCGAGCGCCAGCGAAACGAAGCTCTGCTCGGCCAGCGCGTCGAGCAGACCGGCGAAGCCCTGGACCTGGTCATCGGTCATGGCCTGTGCCATCAGCCCCTCGATCTGCTCGGCCACAGCCAGATCGGCGGCTGATCGGGCCAGGAATCCCTGCATCACCGGGTCGGCTGAAGGGTCGGATACCGACGGCACGAACGTGTCGCACACGGCGACGAGCGTTGCGCGCTGGACATCACTCAGGACCGCTGTTGCTAGCGCCACGACTGACTCCCTCTCTCTGTGTCTCTCCGTAGCACCGATCCTAAGCCTTTGCGCAAGGCGGCGAAGGCGACCGCGCCGACGTCGACTAGGCCGGCGAGAAAGAACGCGGCGGGCCCCGTCAGCAGTCGACCGGCAAGCCTCCAGAGCACGCTCGGAAGCTATCGTCTGCGGGATGGCCCCGCCGGCACCAGTCAAGACCACCGTCACCGAGCTCCCCGAGTCACGCGTGCGCGTGGAGGCGGAGGTGCCCGCCGAGGAAGTCGAGCGCCGGGTTCAGCAGGCCGCGCGCCAGCTCGGCCGCCAGCTGCGCATCCCCGGCTTTCGCAAGGGAAAGGTGCCGCCTCCCGTGGTGATCCGCCGGCTCGGACGCGAGGCGGTGCTCGATGAAGCGCTGCGCAGCGCCCTGGGAAGCTGGTACGTGGACGCCATCGATCAGGCCGGCATCGCCCCGATCGGCGAGCCGCAGCTGAACGTGGGAGACCTGCCCGGCGCGGGCCAGCCACTCGGGTTTTCGATTGAGATCGGCGTGCGCCCGCCGGCGCAGCTGGGCGAATACAAGGGACTCGAAGTCGGGCGCCGAGAGCCACAGGTCAAAGACGGCGCGGTCGAGCAGGAGCTCGAGAGCTTGCGCGAGCGTTTCGCGACCCTGGACACCGTGGAGCGTCCGGCCGCGACGGGAGACCACGTTGTCATCAACTACCTCGGCAAGGTCGACGGCGAGCCGTTCGAGGGCGGTGAGGGACGTGACCAGCTGCTGGAGCTGGGGTCCGGGCGGTTGATCCCCGGCTTCGAGGAGCAGCTCGTCGGCGCCAGCGCGGGCGAGGAGCGCCAGGTCGAGGTCACCTTCCCCGAGGAATATCCCGGCGAGCTCGGCGGCAAAGGGGCCACCTTCGAGGTCACCTTGACCGAGGTCAAGGCCAAGCGGCTGCCAGAGCTGAACGATGAGTTCGCGACCGAATCCGCGGGCTTCGACAGCCTGCAGGAACTCCGCGAGGACGTGAGCACTCGACTGCGCGAGAACGACGAGCGGGCGATCGAGCGGGAATTCGAGGAGGCGGTGCTCGAAGCAGCCGTCAACGAGGCGCAGGTCGAGCTGCCCGACCAGCTGATCCACGCCCGGGCACACGAGCTGCTGGAGCAGACCATGTCGGCCCTCGCGCGCCAGGGCATCTCCAAGGATGCCTACCTGCGGATCGCGGACAAGGACGAGGAGACGCTCGCCCATGACGCCGAGCCCGACGCTGCCAGCGCGCTGCGCCGTGAGGCGGTGCTGGCAGCGATCATCGAGGCCGAGCAGATCGAGCCGAGCGACGAGCAGGTGCAGGAGGCGCTTGAGCCCGTGGCGGAGCGAACCGGCACGACCAGCGACAAGCTGCTCGATGAGCTGCGCTCGGGTGGCCGGCTCGACGCGATCCGCGAGGACGTGGCCAATCGTCAGGCGGTCGACCTGCTGGTCCGTGAGGCCAAGGCGATCAGCGTCGAGCAGGCCAAGGCGCGGCAGAAGCTGTGGACCCCGGGCAAGGACGAGGAGTCCGAGGAGGCAGGGCGTCTGTGGACGCCGGGCTCCTGAGCCGGCCGTAGGCGCCTGCGCGCCGCGGCTGAAGCTGGCTGGCCGCCCGGAGGCGATTGCTACATTCGGCAGGAATCCGGGCGTTGCAAGCAAAAGAAGCGAGGAACATGAGTCCACTCGTACCTATGGTGGTGGAGCAGACCTCCCGCGGGGAGCGCGCTTTCGACATCTACAGCCGTCTGCTCAACGAGCGGATCATCTTCCTGGGAACCCCAGTCGATGACCAGATCGCCAACCTGATCGTGGCTCAGCTGCTGCATCTGGAGTCCGAGGATCCCGACAAGGACATCTCGATCTACGTCAACACCCCGGGTGGCTCGGTGTACGCGGGCCTGGCCATCTACGACACGATGCAGTTC
>CAXMLR010000316.1:0-3050 GCA_964194275.1 uncultured Solirubrobacterales bacterium | reverse complement strand
CCGCCGCACCGCCGTCGACCAGGACGCGCTCGACCTTGGTGCGGACGATCATCCGCGTGCCGGCTGAGTGAGCGTCTGAAAGCCAGGTCTTGACCACCGACTGCTTCGCTCCGACCCGGCAGCCGAGGCCGCAGTAGCCGCATTCCTTCCCCTGCGCGCAATGGCGGACCCCACGAGGCATCGCGTCGACATGCCAGCCCAGGTTGACGCATCCCTGCTGGAGCTTCTGGTCGCGTGTGGACGGGTCGTTGTGCTCCTGGTTGACCCCGAGGCGATCGCAGACGGCGTCGAGACTCTCGCTGTAGTCCTCCGAGCCGAACGCCGGGACACCGCTCGCCGCCCATTCGCTGCGAACCTCATCGGGGGTCCGGAACGAAGTGCTGTAGTTGACCACGGTGCCGCCCCCCAGGCACGAACCGGCCAGCAGCGCGACGCTCTGGTCATGGCTCGCGTTTGGGGCGCCCATGTAATAGCCGGTCAGCGCACTCATCTCCGAGCCGTCGAAGTCCTGATCGTCGTAGTAGTCCCCTGACTCGACGACGATCACGTCGAGCCCCGCTGCTGCGAGCACGCCCGCGGCCGCGCCACCACCAGCTCCGGAGCCGACGATAACAACGTCGCATTCGAGCCGCTGGTCATGCTTGACCGCAGTCATCGTCAGCGCCTTCGGCGGCGCGCTGTCGAGCTTGCCCAGCGATCCGTCATACCCGATCGCATCCCAGGCCGGATTTCGTCCCCCGCCCGGACCGGGAACCATGTAGTAGAACATCAACGCGCCTTTGCGCAGCGCCTGGAATACCGCCCGCCGCTGTGGCGCGCGCGAGTCTCCCCAGGCCAACAGCACCCTCTCCTGCTCATGGGGCGCCAGCGAGCTGAAGCGCTTGGGACCCGCGCCCCCAACCACCCCGAGCGGGCGCGTATCCCAGAGTGACAACAGCGCGGCCAGCTGCTTGCGTTCGGACTCACGCGGGTTGAGCGAAATCGCCGACACGAGCGCGTCCGCCACCCCGAGCTCTCTGGCTGTCGGAGCTCCGTTGCCTGATGGGCAGAACGCGTCGCAGATGTCTTCGAGAGCGCGATGCTGGCGAGGGCTCAGGTTCATGGCCGGAATTTTCCCAGGTGCGCGGCGGCTGTGCGGAGGGTCTGGTGCTGCACTAGTCCAGGCGATACTCGCCGCGGGCGACGACCACCGCCGCGCCGCCGACGG
The DNA here is from genome assembly GCA_964194275.1 of uncultured Solirubrobacterales bacterium. GTDB lineage: Bacteria > Actinomycetota > Thermoleophilia > Solirubrobacterales > Solirubrobacteraceae > Palsa-465. Next base: position 1,843 of record CAXMLR010000316.1, on the reverse strand, counting down.
CGACCCGTTCGATCCCCTTCGGCGACCCGTCGACTCGGGCGTGGAGGACCGCCGGCCGCTGTATCTCAGCGCCCTGATGGATCTCGATTTCCTCGCCGAACTCGATTCGCCCGTGGCGAGCAAGGTGGACCGCCAGCGGCCCCGCGGCCGACCCGGTCGCGGGATCCTCGGCCACGCCGATCCCCGGAGCGAACATCCGGGTCTTGAACCGTTTCCCCGCCCCGGCGAAGCAGCTCACGTTCAGCGGCCCGAGCGCTGCCAGAGCGCCCAGGTCGGGACGGAGTTCCGCCACCGCCGGCTCATCGGGCAGCGCGACGCACAGATGGCTCGGGCCGTTGTCATAGAGCTCGAGCGGAAGCTCCGAGCCGTCGACCCCGAGAGCGGCGAGCAGATCCTGCTCGCGGGTGAAGGTCTGCCACGTCGGGATCGGCTGCTCCATCTCGCCGAACACGATCCGGTCGCGGTCCCGCGTGAGCTTGACGGGCACCGTCGCGGCCGGTGTCCGGAGCCGCACGACCGCAGCCTCGAGCTCCGCGCCGAGGACGAAGGCGGTGCCGAGGACGGGGTGGCCGGCAAAGGGAAGCTCCGTGGTCGGGGTGAAGATTCGGATCTCGGCCTCGGCTTCGGCGCGGCTGAGCACGAACACGGTCTCCGACAGGTTCATCTCGCGCGCCGTGCGCTGCATCTGCGCATCGCTGAGTTCGGCGGCGTCGAGGAACACGGCGACCTGGTTTCCCTGCAGCGGCGTGTCCGTGAAGACGTCGGCGACTACGTAGCGGTGCATCATGCGTCCGCCATCGATAGCAAATTCGTCACTGTCGTCCAGTTCCGCGCCGTCGCGGTGACGCCGAGCTTCCGTCCGGCCAGCTGCGTCCAGAGTCTCGAGCGCGCGATTCCGTCCGGATGCCACGCATACAACTCACGTCCCAGCACGACCATCTGCTCCGGCGGGGTGGTGAGCTCCTGGATCCTGCCCACGACCTCAGGTGCGAGCTCCTCCGACATGAAGCTCACCTGGTAACGCTTGGGTTCGACCGCGACCTCGCCGAGAGGATTCCGCTCGAGCACCGCCGCCAGCTCGTCACGGGAGCGCACGATCACGGCGATGTCGAGCCCAAACCGATCTGTGATCAGCCGCTCGACTTCCCGGGCCAGCTCATCGGGCGCGGCTGGGCGATCCAGTACCACGTTCCCGCTGCCCAGATAGGTCTGGACCTCGCCGTAACCGGACCCGGTCAGCAGTTGGCGCAGCGCCGGCATGGCGATCCGGTTGCGAGCGCCAAGGTTGATGCCGCGCAGGAGGACGATCTGCCTCAAAACAACGGCTCCTGGCCGGGGCCCGCACGCTCCCGGCGCGCCGACGGCAGTTCCTGACCGAGGGCGATGGCCAGGTCGCGGGCGATCGCCGCCTCCGAACGCGAGACGATCAGCGGCTCCTCGATCCCCTCCACATGGACCAGCGTGCGTCGCCCGTCCCCGCGGTCGGGTCCCTCCAACGGGAGCAGCGCGTAGACCCGGTCAGCGCGCACGTACTTGCCGTACCCAAGGGCGATCAAGGGAGCCACGCGCGCCATCGAACCAATCGTACGGCCCGTCATACTCCCGTGCCATGAACGACGGGGACGGGATATCCCGGCACGCGCAGCGGGGGGATGACGCCGAGGCGGCCTTCGAGCGCGGCAACACGGCTATCGCTCGCGGCGAGCTTGAGAATGCTGAGCAGGCGTACCAGGTGGCAGACGAGGGGGGCACGCCGCTGCTCCAGTATGTGACGGTCTGCAACTCGTGGAATTACTGGTGGACGTATCTGTCTGAGCACATTTCTGAGCAGACGAGTTTTGGG
>CAXMLR010000315.1:0-2534 GCA_964194275.1 uncultured Solirubrobacterales bacterium | reverse complement strand
GAGCCACTCGTTTCTGTTCGTGCTCGGCAACAAGGGAGTCACGCTGGCCTGCAACGTCCTGTTCAACGTGTATCTCCACGACATCATGACCTGCCACAAGATGATCCGGACCGATGTGTTCCGCGGCTTGCCGCTGACCGCGCCGGGTTTTGCCATCGAGCCCGAGATCACCGCGCGCCTCGTGCAGTCCGGCGAGCGCATCTTCGAGGTCCCCGTCCACTATCGAGCGCGAGCGACCGACGAGGGCAAGAAGCTGACCGCGGTGGACGGCTTCCGGGTGATTGGCACCCTGCTTCGCTGCCGCTTCTCTCGGGGCTGAACCGGTGCTCGGGGACCGGGTCTCCACCGAGGATCCGCCAGCGGCGACGCGGGACTCGGCCGGCGCCACCCCTCCCTGGTTTCGCCGCTCGCCGTTTCTGCTCGCGGCTGTCGCCTGCCTGGCCCTCGCGGCCCTGTCGGCGGGCCTATTCGCCACCGTGCCGAGCTATGACCCCTGGTCGTGGATCGTGTGGGGGCGGGAGGTCAGCGACCCGCACCTGAGCTTCACGGTCGGCGGCGGACCGTCTTGGAAACCGCTGCCGTTCCTGTTCACGAGCGTATTTGGCCTGTTCGGCAGCGCCGCCCCGACGCTCTGGGTGATCACCGCGCGCGCCGGCGGTCTGCTCGGCGTGGTCGCGGCGTATCGGCTCGGATCGTTGCTGGCTGCCCGGTCGACGCGGGGGGTCCGCTGGATCGCGGTGCTGGCGGGCGTGATCGCCGGGCTCGGCGTCGTGCTCACGCAGGAGTGGTCCTACTACATGTTCCGCGGTACGTCTGAGCCGATGCTGGTCGGCGCTGCGCTGTGGGCCGTCGACCGCCATCTCGCCGGGCGCCGCTGGGAGGCATTCGTGCTCGGCCTGCTCGCCGCCCTGATCCGCCCCGAGGCCTGGCCGTTCATCCTGCTCTACGCCGCTTGGCTGTGGCTGCGCGAGCCCCGCGCCGCCATGCGGATCCTGATCCTGCTCGGACTGGCCGCGATCCCGTTTCTGTGGTTCGTGCCTCCGTGGGTTGGCTCCGGCCAGCCGTTCCTGGCCGCCTCGCACGCCAAGTCCTACAACGGACATCTCGGCAGCAATCCGTTCTTCGAGGTGCTGCGCCGCGGTACCGACCTCCAGGTCCTTCCGATGCTGGTGTTTGGACTCCTGGCGGTGGCGATCGCGTGGTTCCGAGGGCGAGACCGCTTGATCCTCGGCCTCGCGGCTGGCGCGCTCGGGTGGTGGATGCTGGTCGTCGGCATGACCTTGGCCGGCTATCCCGGTCTCGAGCGTTTCTTTCTGCCCGCGGCCGGGTTGACGTGCGTGCTGGCGGGCGTCGGGGTGGCGCAGTCCGGAGAGCTGCTCGCCGACGCGGTCGGCTCGCGACTGAGTGTTTCGTCAAACCGATGGCCCCTCGGCGCGGCGGTGGTGATTCTTCTCGCCATCTCGGTTCCGTTCACCACCAAGCGCGTCGACGAGGCGCGGGCGCAGCCGGCGATCGCCGACCATGCCGTCACCCGGCTGGACCAGCTCGCCGCGGCCGTTCAGGCGGTGGGCGGCCACGCCGCGGTGTTCCCCTGCCACTCGAGCTTCTCCGCGGTGAACCACGGAGTCCAGACGGCGCTGGCGTTCAAGCTCCACACGACGCTCGCGCGCGTGGGAACCTCGATGCGCCATCAGGGCGTGATGTTCGTCGGACCGCACGACACGATCGACGGCGGCCCACCGGCGGTCAACCCGCAGCTCGATCAGCGGCAGCTGATCGCCAAAGTTGGCGTGTGGCGGGTCTACCGTGTGTGGAGCCAGGGTCACCTGAGCCGCTGCGTGGGGCGATAGCCCTCAAGGTTCTGGCCGCGGCCGTTCCGGCGCCGAGCAAGTCGCGTATCGGCAGCCACAGGCCGGGTCGGGGGCCCGGATTGCCAGCAGGCGTCCGGGTCTCGACGCAGAATGCTGTCTGAAGTGATCGTCCTTGGTATCGACCCCGGCACGGCCAGCACCGGTTACGGCGTCGTCCAGAGCCGAGGTTCGCGACTGTGCGCAGTGGAGCAGGGCGTGATCGAGACCAACCCCGGGATCCCGCTCGAGCGTCGGCTCGCTGACATTCACTCCCGCGTGGGGGAGCTACTCGACCAGCACGGACCGGATTCATTGGCCATCGAAGAGCTGTATTTCGGGGCGAACGTGCGAACCGCCTTCGCCGTCGGCCAGGCCCGCGGCGTCGTGCTGCTGGCCGCCGGCCAGCGCAGCATTCCCTCGCGCTCCTACACCCCTCAGCAGGTCAAGGCCGCCGTCTGCGGTCATGGCCGGGCCGATAAGGGTCAGGTTGGGCGGATGGTGGCGCGGCTGCTCGGCCTGAGCGCGCCACCCACGCCTGATCACGCCGCCGATGCGCTTGCGGTGGCGATCTGCGAGCTCAATCGCGCGCCGCTCGCGCAGGCGGTGGCGCGGGCGTGATCGCGCTCGTCTGCGGCCAGGTGGCGGTCCGCCGAGCCGATCACGTAGTGATCAGCTGCGGCGGGG
>CAXMLR010000314.1:0-4181 GCA_964194275.1 uncultured Solirubrobacterales bacterium | reverse complement strand
ATGGCGCCGGGGGGGATCACGGCGGGGGCGGTCCCGGCGACGACGTAGACGGTCAGGGTTGTCGGGCCGGTGCCGAATACGGGCTTGCCGGGCTGCCAGGTGTTCCAGGTTTCGGCTTTGCCGTGGACTCTGGCGACGCCATTGATCTGGAACAGGCCGGCAAGATTGGTGCGGGGTCCCCGGAACGGCGTGCCGGCCTTGTTCGGGGTGGTGGAGAGCAGCACGACGAGGCCGGGGGCTCCTGGATCGGAACCAGGATGGAACGTCGGCGCCATCGGATCGTTGAAGAAGGGCTTGTATCCGGCGGCGGCCGAGAGCAGGCTGTTGTACTTGTCCTTGCGTGCGTCGAGTGCGACGTCGACGATGAATCCGACGCCGTGGGCGCCGGAAGTGTCGCCGGCTCCGGGCGAGAAGACGGTTACGGCGATTGGCGGCTGGTTGCGGTGCTTGGAGCCGGGTCCGTAGGAGAACGCGCCGGCCGCGGCGGATCCGCTGAGGCCGATCGCGGCTACTGCGACCAGGCTGGTTGCGGCACGACGAGTCCGCAGGCGTGTCGCGAATCGGCTCAGAAAGGTGGCTTCATTGCGGGGCGGTGGCGTTCCGCGCTGGGTCGGGCTCATGATGATCTCCTTGGGTGCGACGAGCGATATTGCCCGCAGTACACGGTGATACGCCGGGCAGCGCGCAAAGGTTCAGAGCGCTCGGGTGGGCGTAGCGGCCGAGTTCCCGAGATGCTCGTCGCGAATGGTGTTGAACGATTTGCTCGTTGGGGACGTATCGCATAGATATGACCTCTGATGCCAGTCTGATCTATGCGCTCCGGGGCGCCAGCGCGGAGCGGGCTGCCCGATCGCTGTACCGCAGCTATGGCGGTGAGCTGTACGGCTTCGCGGTTGCTCGGCTGCGTGACCAGGGCCTGGCGGAAGAGCTCGTTCAGGACGTGTTCACCCGGGCTTGGCGCAACGCTGAGCAGTTCGACGAGCATCGCGCGTCGGTGCGCACGTGGCTGTACGCAATCGCGCGTAATGCCGCGACGGACATGGAACGGCGCCGGGGGAGACGACCGGGGCTGTCGCACGGCGAGGAGCACGAGGGGGCCGATCCGGGGGAGCCGATCGAGGCTGCGCTGTTGCGGTACCAGATCCAAATGGCCGTGGCCCGGTTGACCTCAGAGCATCGGCAGATCATCACCATGGTGCACTTCCGAGGCTTGCGTCTGGCCGAGGTTGCCGAGCTCACCGGACTTCCGCTGGGCACGGTCAAGAGTCGCCTTCACTACGCCTCGTGCAGCCTGCGCCTGGCCCTTGAGGAACTCGAGGTGACCCGATGACCGTATGTCGGGAGATCGGATCGCTGCTCGCCGCGCACGCGTTCGGCGCGCTGGAACCCGACGAACAGCGCCGCGTTGAGGCGCACCTGGCGGGCTGTCCCGGCTGCCGCGAAGCCTACGAGCAGTTGGCCGAGCTACCCAGACTCCTCGACCTGGCCGGCGGCACCGAAACGCCCATCCAAGCTCCGCCGCCGCTGCTTGAGGCCTCCGTGCTCGCGTCGCTGCCGCGTCATCGCCGACCGCGGTTGCGTCCACGGCGAGGACCCGGGGTCCGGCCCCGTCGGCCGCGCACGATTCTGGTATCCACGGTTGCCGTCGCCCTGTTGCTCACGGTGATCCTCCTCCCCCAGGCTCTGATCGGTCCTCCCGACCAGAGCACTCGTCTGATCCTGACCGCTTCTCCGCTGAACCCCGGCGCGCGCGCTGACGTGCAGCTGCGATCTCATCCATGGGGGACCGAGGTTGATCTCCACGCCGATGGTCTCGCGCCCACCCGTGGAACGCAGATCTACGAGGTCTGGTTCGTCGCCTCACGGGGGCGCGTCAGCGCTGGCACCTTCACCGTCGGTCCTCGCAAACGGGTCACGGTCAGCCTGGCGGCCGCCGCCCACGAGAGCCAGTACAGCTCGCTCGGAGTGACCCTTGAACCTGACGGTTTCAACCCCGCCCGACGCGGGCCGAACATCCTGCGCGCAAGCCTGCGGCTGCGATAGACGCTGGCGGAACTCCGATCGGACTGATGGCCGGCCAGGGCCCAGTTCCGGCCTTCCCTCTTCAGCAGGCCGCGCGCCGCGGGACCGTTCAGTCGCTGCTTGCGGGGCGCGAGGGCGTGATGAGATCGGCTTGGTCGATGATCCGTCTGGCCATCTCGACCAGCTTGATGTTTCGGTCCCGAGCGGCCCGTTGGATGCGTTTGAATGCGTCGGGCTCGGATATCCCGAGTGCCTCGATCAGGAGGCCCTTGGCCTGTTCGACCAGCTTGCGGTCGCTGAGTGCCTGACGGGCCTGGGTCACGTCATGCTCCAGGGCTAGGTACTCCTGGTGGCGGGTGAAGGCAAGCCGGATCGCCGCGTCGAGCTCGCGCTCGTTGATGGGTTTGGCGAGGTAGGCGCTGACGCCGCTGGCGATCGAGCGCTCGATCAGGTCGGAGTCCTCGATGCCGGTGATCACGACGACGGGGCGCCGCAGCCCCTCGGCGGCGAGCTGGGCCGCGGCGGTGAGCCCGTCCACTCCGGGCATGTCGATGTCAAAGAGATACAGGTCGGGTTGTTCGGCACGGGCGGCCTCGATCGCCTGCGCGCCGTCGGCGACGGGACCGATGGGTTCGTGGCCGAGCGCCGCGACGCGCCGGCTGAGGCCGAGTCCGATAACCGGGTCATCTTCGGCGATCAGGATGCGCATGGTCGTGCGGGGTCGAACGTGACTAGGGCCTCCGTGGTGCCGTCGGCGAAATGTTGCAGCGTGAAGGAGCCATGTAGGCCTTGATCGACGACGCGCTGAACCAGTTGCAACCCGAGACCGGGCCTGGTTCCGTCCGCTCCGTGTCCGCGGTCGCGGACGCGGAGCTCGAAGAATTCTTTGCCGCGGCGAAGCTCGATGTTGATCGGAGCACGACCATGTTCAGCGGCGTTGGCAATCAGCTCGTTGGCGATGATTCCTACGTGCTGGGCACAGGGCGGGTCGAGTTGCAGGTCAACCGCTTGAATTCGCGCCTGGGGCGCAAGTCCGCGGGTCAGGATCTCGAGCAGCGCCCTGGCTTCGATCTGACTCCCGCGCTGTTCGGCTAGCAGCCGGTGGACGCCCGCGATCGCGTGGATTCGGTTGGCGGTCTCATCGAACGCTCGTCCGGAGGGTCCAGTCGGCCGGCCCAACAGGAGGAGATCGGCCACGGTCTGCAAGCTGTTCTTCACGCGATGGTGAGCCTCGGCGAGCAGGACCCGCTCGAGCTCGGCGCGGTCGTGAAGCTCGGCGCGGGCCGTGGCGGTGCGGCGGGTTAGATCGGCGAGCCCCAGGGCGAGCATTGTGGCCGCCGCCAGCAGGCCGGCGCGAAGGGCGACTTCGCCGGCGGGCAGCGAGGCCGGAGCAGCTGCCATCACGACGACGAACATGACCAGCGCTGCGCACAGCCAAGCCATCCGGCGTGCTCCAGCGTGCACGGTGGCCAGAAAGGGGAGGATCAGAAACAGCAACAGATCGAGGTTGGCGTTGGCGCCTGCGAGTAGCACCAGGACAGCCGTCAGGCCGAGCAGCCCGGCCGACCAGATCGCGAGCATGCGCTCGCCGCGCTTCTCGATGATCCACCAGCGCCGAGGCACTGACACCACGACACCGTTGGCGACGGCGGCGGCGGCGATCAGGGCGGCCAGAGCCGGGCGGTGGCGCGCGGGTAGGTTGAGTAAGAGCCCCGAGAGCACCGCCACGACCGAGAGCCAACCCAGCCATACTCCGGCTCGCATCGCGGCGAGCCTGACATCCAGCTCTGCGGCCGAAGTCTGGCGGCTCAGCGACACAGGCGTCATGTCATGAGCGTAGTGGGCCGCATTGCTAGCATCGTTCGCAGCGGCGTTCATGTTCGATACCGCTGAGAGGCCACGGTCGCCTCACTTCGTATTCGTCTTTTCGCGAAGGAGGCTGGACCGTGAATAGCACCGATATTCGTTTTCCTGGATTTGATGCCCGAGCTGAGCGCGGGTCGATTCGCTGGGAGCTGTTTCTTGATTGGGATGTCCGTGACGTGCTGATGACTCCTCAGGCGGACACACTCAAGGTCATCCACAGAGCGGATCCGGATCGGACCGGCTGGGCGGCAGCGCTGAAGGCTGCTGGCTTTCCCGAACCGACCATCGGCGGG
>CAXMLR010000313.1:0-6827 GCA_964194275.1 uncultured Solirubrobacterales bacterium | reverse complement strand
GCCGTTCGGGCCGAGCAACCCGACCAGCTCGCCTGGCTGCACCGCCAACTCGACACCGTCGAGCGCGATTACGGAGCCGTAACGCTTGCGAAGCCCCGATACGACGAGCGTCGCCGGTTCGCTCACCGGTCCACGCACCGCGTCATGGCCATATTGTCGCAGTGCAACACGATGCCTAGATTGGCAAAGGCATGACGAAGCAGGTCGCCGCAGTCGAGCTTCAGCTACGGACTCGGCGGACCAAGGCTCGATTTCAGCCGCCCGCTTGCACCCGCGCGCCAAATGGCCCACCATCGCCCTGTGCGCCGGCTCTCACAAGTAATCTTTGGAGGGGCAGTCGTCCTCGCGCTCGGACTGGGAGTGGCAACCGCAGCGCCCCAGCGTCCTGACTCAGGCGTGCGCGGACTCGTGCTCTACGGGCCGACCTGTCCGGTGCAGCGCCCCAACCATTCGTGCGAGCGTCCCTACCAGGCCACGATCGTCTTCAAGGGCGAACCGTCCGAGCAGACCGTGGCCCGCGCCCATTCGGGTTCCGACGGGCACTTCAGCGTGCGCCTGCGCGCCGGTCGCTACGAGGTCAGGCCGAGCAACGGCAGGCCGTACCCGCACGCGTCCTCGCAGACGATCACGATCAAGCCGCACGCCTTCACGCGGATGACGATCCGCTTCGACAGCGGCATCCGGTAAACCAGCGGCGCGGAACCACCGGACGCGGACGATACTTCGCCCGGTATCGCAGCCGGGGATAGGTTTGCCTGGCATCGCACGCCCTCCTCGGGCGGGCCGTGACCCGCCCGCGCTACGTACTCGCGGCCGCGGCGAGCTCGGCCTCTGCCTCCTCCGGCGTGCTGTTGTCGTGAACCACCGCAGCGAGTGCTCGCGTCATCGCCACTGGATCGGGATGCTGGATCACGTTACGGCCGTAGACGATGCCCTGCGCCCCGCTGTCGAGCAGCTGGCGCGTGCGGCGCAGAAGCTCACGCTCGTCGATGCGGCCGCCGCCGCGGGCCAGCACCGGCACGCGGGAGACCTCGACCACGCGGGTGTAATCGCGCGGGTCGTCGGTCGGATCGGCCTTGATCAGGTCGGCGCCTAGCTCCACCGCCTGGCGGACGAGGCCGCGAATCCGCTCGACGTCGCCGTCGATTCCGTATCCGCCCGCACTGCACTTCAGCCCGAGCGGCTCGACCATCAGCGGCATCCCCGCCTGGTCACAGGCCATGCGGAGCCGGCCGAGGTTCTTCACGCAGTCCTCGCGCAGCTCCGGATGGCCCGGAGCCTCGAGCAGGTTGGCCACCACGCAGGCGGCGTCGAGGCGGACCGCGCGCGGCACCGCATCCTCGAGCAGGACGCACCACGCGCGCTCGGGTGGCTCGGGTGCGTAGACGTTGGGCACGTCCACGCGCAGCATCAGCGCGGGCTTGTGAGCCCCGGGGCGGCGCTGAAGAATCTCGGCCTGCCCGGGTGCGAGCAGCACCGCGTCGGGTCCGGCCTGCGCGATGCGATCGACGGCGCGTTCCATGTCCTCGATCCCGATCAGCATGCTCGCCTCACCGGGGGAGCCGTGATCGATCGCGATCTGCAGCGAGCGCCCGGAGTCGGCGCGGAACAGGCGCTGGAGACGGTACGGCGGCACGATCCTCCCTTGACGACGGTGGCTGGGATGCGCAGACTAGGGATCAGATGACAACGTTGTCAAGCGCGGAGGTGCCGTCGCGGTCGCTCGTGGTCGCGGGCCCGAATCTCACCATCGACCGGACCATGCGCCTGCCTGAGCTGATGCCCGGACGGGTGCTCCGAGCCTCGGAGGTGCAGGCGACACCGGGGGGCAAGGGCGTCAACGTGGCGCGCGCGGCGCTGGTCATCGGCATCCCTGCGACGCTGGTCTCGTTCGTCCCCGGGCACACCGGTCGGGCAGCTGCGGCGCTGCTCGCGGAGGCGGGAGTCCGGCTGCGGGCCGTTCCGTGTCCAGGGGAGATCCGCTCGACCGCCCTACTGATGGAGGAGGGCGGCCGGGTGACCGTGCTGAATGAGCCCGGGCCGCCGATCACGGCGGAGCTGTGGCGCGTCTATGCGGCGGCGGTTGCGGACGCGCTTGACGGGGCGGGCGCGCTCGTGTGCTCGGGCAGCCTGCCGCCGGGCGCGCCGGTCGAGGCGTACGCCAGCTTGGTCGAGCTGGCCCGCTCCCGCGGCGCCGTCGCGGTGGTGGATGTGGCCGGTCCCGCGCTGGAAGCGGCGCTCCAGGCACGCACCGACGTCGTTGTGCCCAACCTCGGCGAGGCGGAGGCGCTGCTTGAGGGCGGTGTGGCCGGCGAGGACGTCGACGCGGCGGCGGACGCGCGGCCACGAGCCGTCGCGGCGGCAACTGAGCTCGTCCGGCGGGGCGCCCGCGCGGCGGTGGTCACGGCGGCGGCGGCCGGCGCAGCGCTGGCGGTGGAGGGCGGTGGGGTTGACGCAGGTGGGGTGGAGGCACGCAGTGTTGAGGCACGCGGTGTCGAGGCGGGCGCCAGCGACCAGGACGACGGGCCCTGGTGGCTGGCCGCGCCGCCGGCCGAGGTCACCAATCCGATCGGCGCGGGCGATGCGTTTGCCGCCGGACTGGCGGCCGCGCTGGCTCGCGGCGAGCCAATCACCGCGGCCACCCGCGAGGCCGTGGCCACGGGCACCGCTGGAGTCGAGTCACCGCTCGGCGGCGATTTCGACCGTACCCGGATGCGGGCTCTGCTCGCGCAGGTGGAGCTCGTCCCGGCCTGACCGCCCGCGTGCGGCCGCGACCCGCATCCCGGGCGTTGAAGACACCGGCCTTGAATGTGATCGCCCGACTTACCCGCAGGCCGTCGCGGCTCGCCCGGATCCCGTCCCCAATCCCGTCCTCGGCCAGCCTCATCCCGGCACCTCGGCCTCGCGGACCCCGACGCCGGAGGATCTCCGCCCCGGCTTGACGCGTGCGGAGAGGATCCCTATTGTCGCCGCCTGACAACGTTGTCCGACAACGTTGTCAAAGGAGCGAGAGGATTGAGACTACGACAGGCTGAGCCGAGGCCCACCATCCGCGATGTCGCTGGACGGGCGGGCGTCAGCGTGAAGACGGTTTCCCGCGTTCTGAACCGCGAGACCGGCGTGGCCGAGGACACGGCCGAGCGCGTCCTGGCCGCGATCTCGGCGCTGGACTTTCACCGCAACGACCTCGCCAGCAGCCTTCGCCGCGGGCATTCCTCGGCCACCCTTGGCCTGCTGATTGAGGACATCTCGAACCCGTTCTATTCGGCCATCGCCCAGACGGTGGAGTCGCTCGGCCATGAGCGCGGCTACGTGTTGATAACCGCATCCTGCGAGGAGGACCCCGAGCGTGAGCGAGAGCTCACCGATCTCCTGTTGCGCCGTCGCGCTGACGCACTCCTCGTCGTTCCCGCGGGGGCGGACCACCGGAGCGTGAGCGGAGTGGTCCCGATGGTCTTCCTCGACCGCCCGCCCGTCGGCGTGGAGGCCGACACGGTGCTGTTCGACAACGCCGACTGCGCGCAGCGCGGGGCGGAGCATCTGATCGCGCACGGACACCGGCGGATTGCCTGGCTGTCTGATCGCGAGTCGCTCTACACGGCCGCTGAGCGGCTGACCGGCTACCGGCGTGCCCTGCGCACCGCGGGGATTCCGAGCGATCCGGCGGTGGTCAGAACCGGTCTTCACGACGCGGGGCAATCCGAGACCGCGCTGCGAGACCTGCTCGAGCTGCCCAAGGACAGGCGACCGACGGCGGTCCTCGCCGCCAACAACCGCAACACCGTCGGCGCGCTGCGGGCGCTGCGCGGTCACCGCCACGAGCTGGCGCTGGTCGGCATCGACGAGTTCGAGCTCGCCGATGTGCTCACCCCCGCCGTCACCGTCGTCCGCACCTACCCGGAGCGGCTGGCCGCGGTCGCGACCGAGCGGGTGTTTGCCCGGCTCGACGGCGACCAGAGCCCGCCGGAGCGTCTGATCGTGCCCAGCGAGCTGGTCGTGCGCGGATCGGGAGAGATCGCGCCGTGAGGCCGCTGTCGCTTCAGGCCAACCAGCCGCCGCGGTTCTATCGGGGCGGTCCGAGGATCGCCGCTCTCCGCGGGGTCCCCCCGGGGGAGGATCACTTGCCTGAGGACTGGGTGGGATCGACCACCACGACGTTCGGCGCCACCGACGAGGGGTTGAGCACCCTCGAGGACGGCCGCCGCCTACGCGACGCCGTCATCGCCGAGCCGGACGCCTTCCTTGGCCCTGAGCACGTGGAGCACTTCGGACCGGATCCCGCGCTGCTCGTGAAGCTGCTCGACGCAGGAGAGCGGTTGCCCGTCCACGTGCACCCCGGCCGAGACTTCGCCCGACGGCAGCTCGGGTCCCGGTACGGCAAGACCGAGGCGTGGTTGATCGTCTCCGCCGAACCCGGAGCACGCGTGTACATCGGCTTTCGTGACGACGTCGAGGCGGACGTGCTCCATGGCTGGGTGGACCGCAATGACGGCTGCGCGCTGCTTGGAGCCCTGCACGAGTGGCCGGTCTGCGCCGGTGATGTCGTCTTCGTACCCGCGGGGACGCCCCATGCGATCGGCGAGGGCATCCTGCTGGTCGAGCTCCAGGAGCCCACCGACTTCTCGATCATGCTCGAGCAACCGGTCGCCGGAGGCCTCCAGCCGGAGCTCGGCTTGGGCTGGGACGTCGCGCTCGAGGCGGTGGATCGCGCCGGCCTGCGCGAACCGAGGCTGCGCTCGCTCGCCGGGATGCCCCGGCCGCTGCGGGTCGGCGCCAGCGCTTTGCTACCCGCCGCCGCCGACCCCTACTTCCGGGCCGAGCGGATCGAGCCGCAGACCATCTCCGAGCTCGACCCCGGCTTTTCGATCATCATCGTGCTGGAGGGCGAGGGACGGCTGGCCGCCGGGGCGGACGAGCATCGGCTCAGGCGCGGCGACACCGTGTTGATCCCGCACGCCGCGGGCCCGGCCGGTATCTACGGAGCGCTCGTGGGCGTGCGCTGTCGGCCCGCGGACGCGGCTGCCGGAGAGGGCGCGTGGTGAGCGCTCCGCTGATCGTCGGTATCGACGTCGGTACGACCTCGGTCAAGGCAGCCGTGCTGGACATCTCCGGCCGTGAGGTTGGGCATGGCCGCGCGCCGCTGCCGTGGACCAGCCTCGCCACCGGAGCCGAGATCGACGCCCCTGATCTACTCGCGAGCGCTGTGCTGGCAGCGCAACGTGCGCTGACCGGCCTCCCGGAAGCGCAGGTCGCGGGCGTCGGCGTCGCGAGCATGGCCGAGACCGGCGTGCTGCTCGACCGCCGAGGCGATCCGGTGACGCGATCGATCGCCTGGCATGACTCTCGCGGCGCCGAACAGGCGAAGCGACTGACGGACACAATCGGAGCCGATCGTTTTGCCCGCCACACCGGCTTGCGGATCAGCCCGTTGCCAACGATCGCCAAGTACGGCTGGATGCGCGAGCACTGGCCGCAGGCGCGCGCGGGAGTGCGCTGGCTGAGTGTGGCCGAGTGGATCGTCAGCCAGCTCGGTGGCGAGGAGGTGAGCGAGCTCTCGTTGGCCAGTCGCACCGGTTGGTATGACCTACACGCGCGAGCCTGGTGGGATGAGGCGCTCGAGTTCGTCGATGCCCCCGCGGGTCTGTTGCCCGACCCGCAGCTGGCGGGCACCCTGGCCGGCCACATCGCCGGAGGCGGGCTCCCGCGTGCCGAAGGGGCCGCGCTGGCGATCGGGGGTCATGATCACCTCTGCGCTGCGCGTGGCGCGGGCGCGGTCGGCGAGGGCGACACGCTCGATTCCTGCGGCACCGCCGAGGCGTTCGTCCGCGCGCTCGGACCGCTCTCGCCTGAGGACACCGAGCGGGCGGTCGGGATGGGACTGTCGGTCGGATGGCACGTCGTCAACGGAATGCAGGCGCTGCTCGGCAGTACCCGCTCGGGCGCGGCCCAGCAGCGGATCCTGGCCTTGCTCGGTGTCGCTCCGGACCAGCGCGCCGAACTCGAGCTCGCCGCGTCGCAGGCGCCGGAGGGTGTCGATGGTCTGCAGTTGCTCGAACCGGATTCCGAGCGGATGACGCTGGCGGGGATCGGCCGCGATCCGTCCCCGGCAATGGTCTACCTTGCGGCGCTGGAGGCGGGCGCTCGCAGTGGGGCGAAGATCCTGGCCGAGATGGTCGAGATCGCGGGGCCCCTGGGCAGGCTCGTGGTGACCGGCGGCTGGTCTGAAGGTCCCGGCGCGCGCGCCGTCAAGGCCCGTCACCTGGGCCCGTTCATCCACAAGCCGAGTCCGTACGCCGGAGCCTGCGGAGCGGCGCTGGCCGGCGCGCGTGCCGCGGGCCTAGCCATCGAGGAGCGGCCCCTCCCAGTGGGCGTCGCCACAGAGAGGGAGAACTGATGAGCACAGAAGCCGTACCGCTGCTGGAGGCGCGCGACATCCACAAGCACTTCGGTGGGGTGCGCGCGCTGCGAGGAGTCAACTTTTCCGTCTACCCCAGCGAGGTGGTTGCCCTGGTCGGCGACAACGGCGCGGGCAAGAGCACACTGGTCAAGATCCTGGCCGGCGCGCTGACGCGGGACTCCGGCGAGATCCTGATCGAGGGCCGACCGGTCGAGATCAGTTCGCCCGCTGCTGCGCGTGGGCACGGGATCGAGACCGTGTACCAGGACCTCGCGCTGGCGCCCGACCTCGAGTCCTCGGCCAACCTGTTTCTTGGCCGCGAGGTCCTGATGCCTGGCCCGTTGGGCAGGCTGGGCGTGCTGAACAACCGCGAGATGCGCCGCCGGACCTCCGAGGCGTTCGACACCCTGGGCGCTGTCTCTTATACACA
>CAXMLR010000312.1:0-1956 GCA_964194275.1 uncultured Solirubrobacterales bacterium | reverse complement strand
GGCTGGAACGTGATCAAGGTGATCTGGGGATCACGCTGGGATCCGCTGCTCGACGCCGACGGCGACGGCCGCCTCGTCCGGGTCATGGAGGATTGCGTGGACGGCGATTATCAGACGTTCAAGTCACGCGACGGCGCCTACGTCCGTGAGCACTTCTTCGGACGCGATCCAGTCCTGCTCAAACGCTACGAGCACATGTCCGACGACGACATCTGGCTGCTCAACCGCGGCGGGCATGACCAGCAGAAGGTCTACGCCGCCTACCACGAAGCGGCGGCCCACACAGGACAGCCGACGGTGATTCTCGCCAAGACGATCAAGGGCTACGGGATGGGCGTCTCCGGCGAAGGCCAGATGATCACCCACCAGGCCAAGAAGATGACCGAGGCAGCGCTGTTGACCTTCCGCGATCGCTTCGAGCTGCCGCTGACCGACGACCAGGTCCGCGCGGCCGAATACATCAAGCCCCCGTCCGACTCGCCGGAGATGCGTTACCTGCGGGAGCGTCGCGCCGCCCTGGGCGGATCGCTTCCGGCGCGCCGGCGGACCGCTGAGCCATTGCCGGTGCCTGACCTGAAGCGGTTCGCCTCGCAGCTCGAGGGCAGCGGCGAGCGCGAGAACTCGACCACGATGGCCTTCGTGCGCGTCCTGTCGGCGCTGCTGCGCGACAAGCAGATCGGCTCCCGCATCATCCCAATCGTTCCCGACGAGTCCCGCACCTTCGGGATGGAAGGCCTGTTTCGCCAGGTCGGGATCTACTCGCCGTTCGGACAGCGCTACCAACCCCAGGACTCAGAGCAGCTGATGTTCTACAAGGAGGATGAGCACGGGCAGATCCTGGAGGAGGGGATCACCGAAGCCGGCTCGATCTCGTCCTTCATCGCCGCTGGCACCTCCTACAGCGCCCACGCCCTGCAAACGGTGCCGTTCTACATCTACTACTCGATGTTCGGCTACCAGCGAGTGGGCGATCTCGTCTGGGCGGCCGCCGACAGCCGCACGCGCGGGTTCATGCTCGGCGGCACCGCCGGACGCACGACGCTGAACGGGGAGGGCCTTCAGCACGAGGACGGCCACAGCCACGTGCTCTTCTCGGTGGTGCCCAACTGCCGTGCCTACGACCCGGCGTTCGGCTACGAGGTGGCGGTGATCGTCCAGGACGGCCTGCGCCGGATGGTCGGTGAGCAGGAGGACGTCTTCTACTACCTCACACTGATGAACGAGAACTACCAGCATCCCGCGATGCCGGCCGGTGCAGAGGAGGGGATTCTGCGCGGGATGTACCAGCTGCGGTCCGGGTCCGGCTCGGGTCCGCGGGTCCAGCTGCTCGGTTCCGGGACGATCCTGCGCGAGGTGATGGCAGCCGCCGAGCTGCTGCAGTCGGAGTTCGGCGTTGCGGCCGACGTGTGGAGCGTCACGTCGTTCACGGAGCTGCGACGGGACGGGATCGAGGTCGAACGCTGGAACATGCTCAATCCGACCGCCACCGAGCCGCGGGGCGCGTACGTATCGTCCTCTCTCGGCGATGCCCCGACCGTCGCCGCGACCGATTACATCCGCGCCTACGCCGACCAAATCCGCCAGTGGGTGCCGGGGTCCTACCACGTGTTGGGCACCGACGGCTTTGGCCGTAGCGATTATCGCCAGGCGCTGCGACGGTTCTTCGAGGTTGATCGCGACCACGTGGTGGTGGCCTCTCTTGCGCAGCTGGCCGCGGCGGGAACGATCGAAGGTGGTGTGGTCGCGGACGCGATCAAGCGTTTTGACATCAACCCCGACGCCCCGATGCCAACCAGCGTATGAGCGCCACATCTGAAGTGGTCTCCGTCGAGGTGCCGGACATCGGCGACTTTGACGAGGTCCCGGTAATCGAGATCCTGGTCGGGCCCGGCGACACGGTCGCACTCGACGACCCGCTGCTGACACTCGAGTCCGACAAGGCGACGATGGACGTGC
>CAXMLR010000311.1:0-3640 GCA_964194275.1 uncultured Solirubrobacterales bacterium | reverse complement strand
CCCGAGCCGGTCCAGCACACCAGCCGCGCCTGGCGCCGTTCGCTGCGACCGAGCCTCGCCGTGCCTGGGTCGCTGCGCGTGGCGTTCATCGCCACGATCCCGTGCCTGGCCGCTACGTGGGCCCTAGGTGGCCTGATTCTCTCGCTCGCCCCGTCGCTGACGGCCAGCGTCTTCGGCAACACGAGCCACGTCACCGGCGGCCTGCCGATCTTCATCATGGCCGGGATCAGCTCGCTGGTCTCGGTCAGGCTCCGTGACGTTCACGCCCGTTCGGCGGCACGAGGGGGGCTCGTGGCTCTGATCGCCGGTGTTGCCCTGACTCTGGTGTCGCTGGGCCTGAAGTCCCAGGTGCTGTTCCTGGTCGGCGCTGCGGTCGCGGGCTTAGGATTCGGTCCGGCGTTCGCGGGCGCGTTTCGGGCGCTGTCCAACCGCGCGCCCGCCGATCAGCGCGCCGGGCTGGTCTCATCGATCCTCGCCGTTTCCTACCTCGCCTTCAGCCTTCCCGCCGTCGCCGCGGGAGCGGTCGCCAGCAGCCTCGGTCTCCGCGACACGGCTTACATCTACGGTGCCGTGCTGATCGTCCTGGCCGCCGTCGCGCTGGCCCTGTCGCACCGGCTCGAAGATCCGCAGAGCTCAGCCGCGGCCGGGTCCTAGCCAACCGGCCGCGCGTGCGGCCTCGGAGCCTTCTCGATCGAGATCAGCTCACCGCCTTCGTGGTCGATCTGGAGTGTCGTGTGCTCGAGCCCGAAACGCTCGTGCAGCATCGCCTCAAGGCATCGGCGTGCAGAATGGCAGTTGGCGCTGGCGCCAACCAGCACGTGGGCGGACAGCGCTGGAAATCCTGACGTGACCTCCCACACGTGGAGGTCGTGAACCTCGACGACACCGGGCTCGCCGGCCATCGCCCGGCCGACCTCATCCGGTGCCAGCCCCTTGGGCGCGGCCTCGAGGAACACCCGCCCGGAGTCACGCAGCAGGCCGTAGGCGGCTTTCAGCATGATTGCCGCGATCACCAGTGACGCCACGCCATCGGCGCGGCGAAAGCCCGTCGTGAGGATCACCGCGCCGGCGATCGCGGTGGCGATGAACGCGAACAGATCGGTCAGCAGGTGCTGGAATGCCCCCTCCACGTTCATCCTCTGGCGGTTCGCCTTCGACAGCGTCCACGTGGCGAGCAGGTTAACCGCGATCCCGGCCACGGCGACGACCAGCACGGTCGTTCCCGCGACACCGGGGGGGGAGAACAAACGCCGGATCCCCTCGTAGACGATCAGCAACGCGAGCACGAGCAGCGTGGCCCCGTTGAATTGCGCCGACAGGATCTCGCTGCGCTTGAACCCGTAGGTCATCGCGCCGGCGGCGGGACGGCGGGCCAGCCGGACCGCCACCAGCGAGAGCCCGAGCGCGGCGGCGTCGGTCAGCATGTGGGCCGCATCGGAGAGCAGCGCGAGTGAGGAGGCGAGGATCCCCGCGGTCACCTCGACGCACATGAAGCCGAGGATCAGCCCGAGCGCGATCGCCAGCTTGCCCGTGTCCGCATCCGAAGCGACGCCATGCGCGTGTCCGTGGTGGGCGTGTGCGTGGGCATGCGCATCAGCCATTTGCCCCATGCTAACGAGCCTTCGCGAGTGCCCTGGCGCCTCCCCGTCCCGGCAACGCCTACTGTTGCCCCGCAGCTCAGGCGAGCTGCAACCCGAGTTTGGGAAGGGGAACCATTGCGCGCAAGCAAGTCGTGAGCGCCCGCCAAGGGCTCGGAACCGGCACGATCACGCGTAGTCGCCGGTCAGTGGATGTGCAGGTTGATGCCCAGCAGCAGCAGCGGCCACAGCACCACGGCCAGGACCGCGGAAACGATCGGCTTCACCGCCCCGGCGTGCCGGAAGTAGTGATGTGAGGAGGCCAGGACCACGCCGATGATCAGGTAGATGATGCTGCCGATCCGGGATCTCACACTTCGCTCCTTGCGTTGAGGCCGAGCCTTGCGTGGTCGGCTCGGCGAGCATACGCCGGATACCGATGACGTCGCGCAGCGCCATCCCGACGATGCGCCGGACAGTGAGGCGCACGTCTCGGCAAGCTCGTGCTACCCACCGGTGGCGAGGACAACCGCCGAGTCCTAACGGTGCTCGCTATCTGCGCACGGAGGGCTGACGCCGGACCCTCAGGGCGGCCTCTAGTCCGCCTCGATCTCGGCCAGCTCGCGCTTGAGCACCTTGCCGGTGGGATTGCGGGGGAGCTCATCGAGGAACCGCACCTCGCGTGGGACCTTGTACCGCGCCAGGTTGCTCTTCACGTGGTCCTGGAGCTCTGACTCAGTGACCTGCTTGCCCTTGGCCAGCACCACGAACGCGCGCAGCCGCTGCCCGAACTTATCGTCGTCAACGCCAATCGCGGCTGCTTCGGCGACGGCGTCGTGCTGGGTGAGCAGATCCTCCACCTCCTTGGGAAACACGTTCTCTCCCCCGGAGACGATCATGTCGTCATCGCGGCCTTCGACGAACAGGCGCCCCGCAGCGTCGAAGCGGCCGACGTCGCCGGTCGACATCATCCCGTCGAGGAGATCCTTGCCGCCCCCGCCGGTGTAGCCCGCGAACAGCATCGCGTTGGCGACGAAGATGCGGCCGGTCTCGCCCTGCGGAACGGGGGCGCCGTCGTCGTCGAGCAGGCGGACGATCGAGCCACGCGCGGGCTTGCCGGCCGTTCCCGGCGCGGCGCGCATGTCCTGCGGAGTCGCGAGCGTGACCGCGGACACCTCGGTCGAGCCATAGAGGTTGTAGAGGTTCTCGCCGAACTCGTCCATCCAGCGCGTGGCGAGATCTCCGGGCAGAGCCGACCCGCTCGCGCAGACGGCGCGCAGCGCGCCGGTGTCGTACTTCCTCCGGGTCTTCTCGGGGAGTTCAAGGATTCGCTGCAGCATCACCGGGACCGCGACCAGCACCTCGCAGTGGTGCTCTTCGACGTCCTGCAGACACTGCTCGGGGTCAAACCGCCGGCGGAGCACGAACGTTGCGCCCAGCGCCATTCCGAGCGCGAAGTTTGAGAACCCCCAGGCGTGAAACAGCGGCGCGGCGATCCGTATCCGTTGCCCCTCGTGCAGCGGGATCCGCTCGAGCAGGGCGGCCGCCGGATCGAGGGTCAGCGGCATGTCCCCGCGCTGCGCGCCCTTGGGCAGGCCGGTCGTCCCCGAGGTGAGGATCGTGACTCCGCCGGTTCGCCCGGGGGGCGAGAGCCCGGCGGGATCGCCCTCCCGGACCACCTCTCCGATGGCTCGGCCGGTGGGATCTTTGCCGTCGCGCCAGGCGACGAATCGCTTGCGTCGCCGCCCTGCGTCGTGGACCAGTTCCTCGAACTCCTCGTCGTAGATCAGCGCCGCGACCTCCTCCCGCTTGCAGACCTCGGTGATCTGCGGCTCGGCGAACGAGGTGTTGAGCAGGAGCACGTCGGCCCCGAGCTTGCCGGCGGCAAACACGCCGTCGAGGAAGCCTCGGTGATCTCGGCACAGCAGCCCGATCCGGTCACCCTCGCAGACGCCAGCCTCGGCGAGTTCGTTGGCGACGGAGTTCGTCCGTGCGTCGACTTCTGCGTAGGTCAGCGTTCCGAGCTCGTCGATCACCATAGGCCGATCGGGATGGCGAATCGC
>CAXMLR010000310.1:0-5824 GCA_964194275.1 uncultured Solirubrobacterales bacterium | reverse complement strand
CCCCCTGGTACAGCGTCACGTCGGCGCCGATCTCGGCCGTCTCGCCGATCACCACCCCCATCCCGTGATCGATGAAGAAGCCGTTGCCGACCGTCGCCGCGGGGTGGATCTCAATTCCGGTGACCGAGCGCGCGATCGCCGCGATCAGGCGAGGCAGCAGGGGTACGCCGACCCCGTGCAGCGCGTGAGCCACCCGGTGGGCCAGCAGCGCGTGGACCCCCGGCCAGGTGGCGAGCACCTCCACCCAGCCGACGCCGCGGGCAGCGGGATCCCGGCTATGCGCAGCGGCGACGTCCTGTCTGATCTCCGCCACGGTCCGCGTGATCAGACCCAGGCCGAACATCGTCTAAGCGTAGCTATCCGGCCGCTCGGCTTCGGTCGCGACCACGAGGGCTACGGCGCGAAGAACGGCGTCGAAACATAACGCTCGCCGGAGTCCGGGAGCACCGTGACGATCCGCGCCCCGCGGGACTCGGGGCGCGTCGCGATCTGGAGCGCCGCGGCGACCGCGGCGCCGCACGAAATCCCGGCCAGTACGCCCTCCTCGCGGGCCAGCCGGCGTGCCGTCTCGATCGCATTCTCATCCTCGATCGGGATGATTTCATCCAGGAGCTGGCGGTTCAGCACCTGCGGGATGAAGCCGGCACCGATTCCCTGGATCTTGTGCGGGCCCGGTCGCCCGCCGGAGAGCACGGCAGAGCCCCGCGGTTCGACGGCCACGATGCGGCAATCCGGACAGCGCTGCTTGATCACCTCGCCGGCGCCGGTGATCGTCCCGCCCGTGCCCACGCCGGCGACGAACACATCGACACGACCCTCGAGGGCCTCGAGGATCTCCGGTCCGGTCGTGCGGCGGTGGATGTCGGGATTGGCCGGATTGGAGAACTGGTCCGGGAGGAACACGTCGGCTTCACCGGCCAGCGCCTGAGCCGCGTCGACGGCCTCGTCCATTCCCCCGAGTGACTCAGTCACCTCGACGCTGGCCCCGTACAGACGCAGCAGGCCTTCCCGCTCCCGGCTCATCCCCTGCGGCATCGTCAGCACGAGCTTGTATCCCTTGGCCGCGCAGACGAAGGCGAGGGCGATTCCAGTGTTGCCGCTGGTCGCTTCGACGATCGTCGTGCGCCCTGGTTCGATCCGGCCTTCTCGCTCGGCGGCTTCGATCATCGCCACTCCGATCCGGTCCTTCACACTGCCGCCCGGGTTGAGGGCCTCGAGCTTGCCGAACAGCTCGACGTCGAGGTTCCGGGCGATACGCGTGAGCTGGATGATCGGAGTCCGGCCAACGTAGTCGGAAATGTTGGTCGGGATTCTCACCATTGCAGGGTATTACGAGTTCGCGCCGCGGGTCGGCCTCGCTCGTGCACGTCCCGGGGAACTAACTGCGCGGCACCACGTTCGCCCACGTGGAGGATGTGATCGAAACCGCCCCCGCGCGTCAACCCGGGCCGCGGCGGCTGAGGCTGGGCTCGGTCGAGACGGTCGGCCTCCGGGCACCGTGATCAACCGCGACTCCCGGGACCGAGGTTGCACTGAAGGGGCGACCGATGGCTTCTCCCTAAATGTGGTACATGGACGAGCCCGCGGCTCGCGCCTCGGCGGCCAGCACGTCGGCCACTGTCGTCTCCGCGAGCACGGCTCGCGCGGCGTTGGCGGCGTCCGCGAACACGCCGGTAGCGTCGCGTCCCAGCGGGCCGTCGAGCAGCTCGACGATCTCCAACACGGGGATCTCCTGCGCCGGACGGGCGAAGCTGTAGCCGCCCTTGACGCCGCGCTGGGAGCGCAGGAGCCCGGCTCGCCGTAGCGTCGCGAACAGCTGCTCCAGGAACTGCACGGGGATTTGGCCTCGGCGCGCCAGCTCGGCGATCGGCACCGGGCCGCTGTCACCGTGGCGGTGCAACTCGACCAGCGCGCGGACGGCGTACGGGGACTTGGTGGTGATCGAGATCATCCCGACCCGATGCTAACTGCATCGTTGGCCAGCCGTGCGGGAGCGGGCCGCTAGATCCAGCCCCGCTCGGTGGCGATCAGAACGGCCTGTGCGCGGTCCATCGCGCCGACCTTGCCGTAGACGTTGTGAAGGTGGGTGCGGACCGTGCTCGTCGAGAGCCCCAGCTCGGTGGCGATCTGCTTGTAGACCATCCCGCGGGCGAGCCAACGAAGCACGTCGAGCTCACGCGCGGACATCGGGCACGGGTCGATCTGGCGCGGACGGGCGCCGCTGTTGGGAAGCGGGAGGTCGTACATGACCGTCCGGAGCTCGGCCGGCTTGACCCCCACGACCCGGGCCGCGGCGAGGAGTTCGGATGGCGAGAGCGCTCCACCGAACACGTAGTGGGCAAGCATGTCGGCCAGGCGGATCAGCGGAGCCTCCCCCTCCCCCTCCTCGGCATGGTGGCGCTCGATCACGCTGGCCACGGAGTTCGGCAGACCCCACCGCCGGGCCAGCACGCCGCCCACGAGCGCGTGGTCAACACCGAGCTCGCGACGTTCACGCTGAATCCTGTCCTCAGGCGTTCGGGCGTCGCCGTGGATCTGCCGGGGATAGCCGGGATAGGCGTGAACCAGGACGAGCTTGCCGATGTCGTGCAGGAGCGAGGTAACCATCAGGCGGTCACGGAACTCGTAGTTGATCTCGCGGGCCAGGCGGTCAGCCGCTCGCTGTGTGGCGACTGCATGCAGGCGAAAGCGCTCGGGGATCCCCTGCCAGGCCGAGGTCCGCTCGAAGAAGTCAAACGTCCGCGCCCGGCTGGCGATCGCCTGCACGGTGGTGGGCGAGAGGACTTCGACGCCCTGGACGGCGCTCTCGACGCGGCCCCGGCCGTCGACCTGGTTGGCCAGCCTCAGCACCGCCACGGCCAGCGCGACGTCGCCTTCGACCGCGGCGACGACGTCTGCAGTGGTGGGATTGCCGGCTTCGAACAGACGCAGAACGCGGTTGCGTGACTCGACGAGAACCGGAAATGCCTCCAGCATTTCAAACGCCGCCGTCAGGCGCCGCCCGTGACCCTCGTTGTGGTGTCTATCGCGCGACGCGTACGGATCGGTTGGTGAAGTGCTCACCGCAGCCACGGCTGCCACTGGGTTCGCTCATCCCTAGCTTCGATTTGACCCAGGAAACGGCTCCGAATTGAGCGGGCGCTCCCTGCCTAGCCTCATTATCGGCAAAGGTTCGATCCCGGTTTAGTCGGATCTGGACGCCCGGGCCAGAGCGGTGTCGATACGCCCGAGCGTCTCCTCGCGTCCGAGCACGGCGATGCTCTCGAAGATACCCGGGGACACGGTCGTCCCGGCGATCGCGACGCGCACCGGCTGGAAGACCTGCCCCGGCTTCACCCCGCAGTCCTCGACCACGTCGCGGAGCGCCCGCTCGACGTGGTCGGCGTCGAACGGCTCGGCGCGGGACAGGGCATCGCGTGAGCGTTGGAGATTCTCGGCCGCGCCATCCGGGCAGATCACCTTCTCGAACGCGGCCGGATCATCGGCCGGGCCGTCGAACAGAAATGCGACCAGCGGCCAGAACTCGGCCAGCGTCTGGATCTTGTCGGCCGCGATCTCGACCGCGTCCCGCAGACCGGCACGGCCGGTGAACTGCTCAAGGCGCTCGGTCAGCTCGTCCACGCCAAGCCGACGCAACCATCGGCCATTGATGTGACGGAGCTTGCGCACGTCGAACACCGCCGGGTTCCGGGAGACGCGCTCGAGCCGAAACCGCTCGGCCAGCTCGTCACGGCTGAAGTGCTCCTCGTCGGTGGCGAAGCCGGCACCCAGCAGCGCGATGTAGTTGGTCACCGCCTCGGGGAGATAGCCCGCGTCTCGGAGCTCCTGCACCGACGCGGCACCGTGCCGCTTTGACAGCTTGCGCCCATCGGGGCCGTGCAGCAGCGGCAGGTGGGCGTACTTGGGCGCCGGAACCCCCAGCGCCTCGAACACCAGCAGCTGCTTGGGGGTGTTCGAGAGATGGTCTTCGCCGCGTACCACGTGCGTGATCTCGGCGTCAAGGTCGTCGATGGCGACGGCGAAATTGTAAAGCGCGGAGCCGTCGGCCCGAGCGATCACGGGATCGTCCATGTTCGCGTTGGGAAACCTGGTCTCCCCCCGGATCACGTCATCGACGACCGTCTCGCCTGAATCAGGCACCCGCAGCCGCACCGCCCCAGCCGGCTCGACTTCACCGCGGAATCCCCGATCGGAGCCGTGGCGCTCCTTGAACGCCCTGACGTCCGCCGTGGTCGCGTTCGAGTGGTAGGCGTGGCCGCCCTCGATCAGCTGCTGGAGCACCTCGGAATGGCGCAGCGCGCGCTCGGCTTGAAAAATCGGACCCTCGTCCCAGTCCAGCGCCAGCCAGCGAAGCGCATCGAGGATCTGCTCCACGTTCTCCGGGGTCGATCGCTCTCGGTCGGTATCTTCGATGCGCAGCACGAGCACGCCAGCCCTTCCCGCAGCCCCGTCGTTCGTACGGTGAGCCAGGAGCCAGTTGTACAACGCGGTGCGGGCCCCCCCGATGTGGAGGGCGCCGGTCGGTGATGGAGCAAAGCGAACGCGCATGACAGAACTGCACCCATGCTAATCGGCGCCCACGTGTCCCCGGCCGGCGGCCTGGCCAAGGCGGTGGGACGCGGCACCGAGCGGGGCTGCCGGGCGATCCAGATCTTCAACCAGTCTCCGCTCATGTGGCGCCCGACGGCCTACGGCGACGAGGACTTCGCCGCGTTCCGTGAGGCGATCGACGCCAGCCGGATCGACGCTGTGCTGATTCACGCCGTCTATCTGCTCAACTGCGCCTCCGAGGACAACGAGATCCGCAGCAAGTCGTTGGCCTCCCTGATCCAGTCGCTCCGCGTCGGTGCCGGCATCGGCGCGGTTGGGGTGGTGCTGCACCCTGGATCGGCCAAGACCGGAGACGTCAGCAAGGCGATCAAGCGGGCCGGGAGCGTGATCAAGGAGGCGCTGGCGCAATCACAGGACTGCGCTCTGCACCTCGAGGACACCGCCGGAGCCGGCGGCACGCTCGGCCGCTCGTTCGAAGAGCTGGCGGCGCTGGTCGAGGCCGCGGGAGCGGACCGTCGGCTGGGCATGTGCCTTGACTCCTGCCATCTGCTGGCTTCCGGCTACGACGTCCGCACACCGGAGGGGCTCCACGAGACGCTGGTGCAGTGCGATCGGATCGTCGGGCTCGACCGGCTGCGCTCGCTGCACTTTAACGATTCGATGACCCCGCTCGGTTCCAACCGCGATCGTCACGCCGTGATCGGCCAGGGGGAACTCGGCGAGAGCGGCTGCGCGACGTTTCTCTCGGAGCCCCGGTTCGAGGAGCTGCCGTGCGTGCTGGAGACCGGCCGCGACGGCGGTGGGGTCGGCGCCGAGGATGTGGCGGACGCGTTCAAACTGCGCAAGCGAGGCAAAACGGCCCGCGCGCGCAAGAAATGGAGAGGCAAATGAGAGCAGCCACCGCCCAGCGAGTCGCCGACACGCTGGTCATCTTCGGGATCACCGGCGACCTGGCGCGGAAGATGACGCTGCGCTCGCTCTACCGGCTCGAGCGTCGCCGCCTGCTGGACTGCCGCGTGATCGGCGTGGCGGTCGAACCGTGGAGCCTCGAACGGCTGCGCGACCACGCCCGGGAGGCGATCACGGCGACCGGCGAGCCGCTCGACGACGAGGTGTTCCACCGCCTCGCGGGCCGGATGAGCTACATCAGCGGTGACTTCGGTGAGCCGCGGACCTATAACGAGGTCGCGCAGGCCGTCGGCGACGCGTTCGCGGCGTACTACCTGGAGATCCCGCCGGCCTTGTTCGCCCGGGTCGTAGCGGGACTGGCGGG
>CAXMLR010000309.1:0-8278 GCA_964194275.1 uncultured Solirubrobacterales bacterium | reverse complement strand
TGTGTATAAGAGACAGCGCTTGAGCGGCTCGCGCTCCGGGGCGACCATCGCGCGGCGAAGCTTGTGCAGCATCATCCACGCGGTCTCGTGCGTACCGATCCCTAGCTGTCGCTGCAGCTGCACCGCTGAGATCCCCGGATGATGGGTCGCGACCAAGTACGCCGCCCAGAACCACACCCGCAGCGGCATGTGCGTCTTGTGCATCACCGTCCCCGCCGTCACCGAGGTCTGCGCGCCGCACGCCTTGCACTGCCACACCGCCCGGGCGCGTTGCAGCCCTCCGACCTCACCCCCGCCGCAGCGCCGACAGCGAAACCCCTCCGGCCACCGGCACGCGAACAAGTACTCCCGGCACGCCTCCTCACTGCCAAAGCGCTCCTGAAACTCCATGATCGTCAAAGGGAACCCAGGACGCGGCACCCCGTCAAGCTACGCATACCCCCAGACGGAACTAACCCGGTAAGCACTCACGGACAAATCGCTCAGAAGCTGATCCCGATCCTCGCCCGGCGCGGTGATCGGGTTGTCGGGCTGATCCGCAACCCCGACCACGCCGAGAACGTGCGCACATCGGGGGCCGAGCCTGTGCTCTGCGACCTCGAGCGCGAGAACGTCGAAGCCATCGCTCATGCGATCACGGGCTGCGATGCGGCGGTGTTCACGGCCGGGGCGGGTCCGGGCAGCGGCGCCGAACGCAAGCTGGCCGTCGATCGCGATGGCGCCGTAAAGCTGCTCGAGGCCGCCTCCGCCGCTCAGGTACCGAGGTTCGTGATCGTCAGCGCCGTTGGCGCGGAAGATCCGCCCGACGGCGACGAGGTGTTCGCGGTTTACCTCAGAGCCAAGGCGCAAGCGGACGCCGCCGTGCAAGCCAGCGACGGAGACTGGACCATCCTCCGGCCGGGCCGGCTGACCGACGAGGCGGGCAGCGGGCAGGTCCGGTTCGACGAGTCGCCGTTCCGCGGGGAGATCCCACGCGAGGACGTGGCCGCGGTCTTGGACGCGCTGTTGCGCACACCCGGATCGATCCGCCGCATCCTCTACGTCAACAGCGGCGAGCACTCGGTCGCCGACGCGCTGTCAGCGGCGCTCAGCTAGCCGCCCGGCAGTCGATCTGCCGGGCTCCGGCTCCCTGGGTGCCGGCTCAGGCGGCGTCGCGGGTTTGATCGGTCAACATTGCGCACCGGTTGCAGATGCAGTGACGCCCGTGGACCGGCGAGACGTCGAGTCCCATCGTCGTGCGGGATGCGCGTGCAGGGACGCCGGGAGCCATGCGCTGCTGGCGCTCCGCGGACGGTTCACGCAGGTGACGCTTGGCGCCCATGGCGCGGATCAGAGAAGACCAAGGCATCGCTCGGGAACGGTTATCAACCATACGGGCTCAATCGGCAGAAGAATCGACGGCCTCAGGCACCCGTCGCGAGACTACGCCGGACGCGGCTTCTGCAGCTCCCGCTTGGCCTCGAGCTCAGCGAATTGGAGTGCGGCCTGCGCACGCTCATGCTCGCGCTCGAGTTCGCGCATCCGCACCGGGCTTGTCGTCCGCGGCCCGTAGGCGCGAGCCTTGTACAGGTCGCGGCGCTGGCGCGCGTACTGCGCTTGCGCGCGCAGTTCGTCCAGGCGCTTGGCGGTTGCGTCCTGACGGGCCACGACCCTGACGGTAGCGCTCAGTCCTTCGCGGCTCTAGCGAACAGCCGGCCGGGAACCCGAAAAGACACTCCGATTGACGGGCCAGGGTCCAGATTCGTCTCAGTTGCCTCCGCTCGCCGCGCTGGCGATTGAAAAGTGACGCACTAGATGACACAGATCTGCGTGATCTCATTGATCTGTGTATAGTTGGAGTCGTGCCGACCGACGCCGAGATCACCTACGCCGATCACATGGGTCGCTTCTACGCGCGTCGTTACGCGTTTCCGCCGATGGTCGGCCGGCTGCTCGGCTATCTGGCGGTGTGCGACCCGCCGGAGCAGAGCATCGGCGAGCTGGCCGAGGCGTTGCTGGCCAGCCGGAGCGCGATCGCGGGCGCGGTCAAGGTTCTGGAGACCACGCACGCGGTCCGCCGCTCGCGGGCGGCCGGCGAGCGGATGGATCGGGTGCAGATCGACCTGAGCTCGCCGCAGTCGATGGGAATGGATATCTCCGAGTACGAGGAGTTGCGCGCGCTGGCGCAGGAGGGACTGGAGGTGCTGCGCGATGCTCCGGCGGAGCGGAGGGCGGTCCTGTTGGGGATGTCTGCCTTCGCCGAGTTCCTGGTGGAGCGGATGCCGGTGCTCCAGCAGGAGTGGAACGCGCGCCGCGAGGCGTTGGTTGCCGCGGGGCGTCTCCCGGCCGCATCTAACCATCAGGGAGGGGATCGATCGTGACGGCCGAGGACGTGGCGGCGATCGAGGCCGTGGGCATGTGCAAGTCGTTCGGGGGGACAGTGGTGCTCGACAACGTCGACCTGTCGGTCGCTGAGGGCACAGTCTTTGGCCTGCTGGGTCCCAACGGGGCGGGCAAGACCACGATCGTGCGGATCTTGTCCACCTTGACCGCAGCGGACTCCGGGCAGGCGCGGGTCGCCGGCCACGACGTGCTCAGCAACGCCGACAGGGTCCGGGGCGCGATCGGCGTCACCGGCCAGTTCTCGGCGGTGGACGACCTGTTCACCGGGGAGGAGAACCTTCGGTTGATGGCCGATCTGAACCATCTGGGCCGCACGGCAGGTCGGCGCCGAGCTGCGGAGCTGCTGGACACGTTCGATCTCGCCGAGGCCGGCCGCAAACCGGTGTCGACCTACTCCGGCGGGATGCGGCGCCGGCTGGACCTGGCGATGACGCTGGTCGGCTCCCCCCGGGTGATCTTTCTCGACGAGCCGACGACCGGCCTGGACCCGCGCGGGCGGCGCACAATGTGGGACGCGATCCGCGACCTCGCTGCCGAGCGGGTCACGATCTTTCTCACCACTCAGTATCTGGAGGAGGCTGACCACCTCGCCGACCGGATCGCGGTTCTCGACCACGGCCGGATCGTCGCGGAGGGCACGCCCGGCGAGCTCAAGCGACGCATCCCCGGCGCTCACATCGAGCTGCAGTTCACCGACCCGGATGCCTTGCGGGCCGGTGAGCGCGTGCTCGCGACAGCATCCGCCAACTGGGATGACCTGATCCTGCGGGTGCCCAACGATGGCAGCGTCGCCGCGCTGCGCCGCGTGCTTGACCAACTCGACGTTGCCGGCGTGGAGATCGCGCAGCTGTCGATCCACACCCCGGATCTCGACGACGTGTTCTTCGCGGTCACCGGCCACCGCAGCTCGGATGCCGCCGCCGTGTCATGAGCGCCCTCAACTACACGGTCACCGACTCGACCACGATGCTGCGCCGCAACCTGCGGCGCCTGCTCCGTTACCCCTCGATGACGTTGATGCTGGTCGGCATGCCGCTCGTGTTCCTGCTGCTGTTCGTCTACGTGTTCGGCGGTCAGCTCGGCGCCGGGCTCGGCCACGGGCTCAACGGTGGGCGCGCCGGACGCGCCGGCTACCTCAACTACCTCACACCGGGCATCGTGCTGATGACCGTGGCCGCCGCCGTCCAGGGGACCGCGATCGTGGTCGCCATGGACATGACCGGAGGCATCATCGACCGGTTTCGCACCATGCCGATCGCCCGCGCGTCTGTGCTCACCGGCCACGTGCTCGCCAGCCTCATCCAGACCCTGATCAGCCTCGCCGTCGTCCTCGGCGTTGCCGTCGCGCTCGGCTTTCGCCCCCACGCTGATGCCGTCAACTGGCTGGCCGCGATCGGCCTGCTGGCGCTGTTCACGCTCGCGCTGATCTGGCTGGCCACCGCGCTCGGGCTGGCGGCCAAGAGTGTCGAGACCGCCAGCAACACGCCGATGTTCCTGACCCTGCTGCCGTTCCTCGGCAGCGGCTTCGTCCCCACCGCCAGCATGCCAGCGGGGCTGCGTCAGTTCGCCACCTACCAGCCATTCACCGCGGTCACCGAGACGCTGCGCGGGCTGCTCACCGGCACGCACATCGGCAGCAACGCCCTCGGCGCCGTCGCCTGCAGCCTCGGCATCGCCCTCGCCTCCTACCTCTGGGCCAGACGCCTCTACAACCACCGCGAAGCCCGCTGATCCACTCGGCACGCATCCAACGGCGCTGAGGGATAGAGAGCTGCTTCGACTCGCCGCCGGGCTCTCACTGGTGCCGCGCGGTCTCGCCCGCATTCCGCGGAAACCGAGCATGCGGCCAGACCGGCGCTCTTCGTCGGCGGCCTCCGCAGCGCCCGCCGTGATCGACCGACTACGTCCAGACCTGGGTCGCCCGCCGCAGAGTCGCACGAGCGTCGGCGGCGAGTCCTCGCACCACTTCCGCGGCCGGTTCCTCGACGCCGAGTCCGAATGCCTGACCCGCCCAGAGGTTGAAGCCGTCCGCGTCGCCGCGTCTGCGCGCCTCGGCCCGCAGCGGCGAGGTCGCGTGATGGATCTCGGGATAGGCGGGAGGGGCCGTGGCGCTGTGCTCACACTGGAAGCGGTTGACGATCCCGCGCGCGAGCCGGCCGCTGAACGCCCGGGTCAGCCCAGTTCGCCCCTCGGCGGCGAGTGCGGCCCGGTGAGGCGCCGAGGTCCCGGCCTCCGGCGTGCGCATGAGCGCCGTGCCAAGCTGGGCTGCTGAGGCTCCGGCGCACAGAACGGCGGCGATCGCGGCGCCGGTCATGATCCCGCCTGAGGCGACGAGCGGGACATTCGTCCCCTGGCGCACGAGCGACAGCAGGGCGAGCAGTCCCGTGCCTTCATCGCCGGGCTCGTCGGCGAACGCGCCTCGATGGCCGCCGGCCTCGACGCCTTGGACAACGAGTCCGTCGGCACCAGCGCTTACCGCCGCGGCCGCCTCGTCGGGGCTGGTAATCGTCACCCAGGTCTCGGTTCCCGCCGCCCGGAGACGCGTGAGCACCACGGCCGGTGGACAGCCGAACGTGAAGGAAACGAGCGCCACTCGCTCAGCCTCGAGCAAGTCGAGCTTCGCCTCCCACTCATCGTCGTCGTGGCGAGGCGGCCCGAGCGCGACGCCGTAGCGTTCGGCCTCGGGGGCGAGCTCGCGCAGGTAGGCCTCGATCCGGCTGGGTTCGGCGGGACGTTCACTCGGCACGAACAGGTTCACCCCGAACGCGGCCCCGGAACGCTCGCGCAGCGCGGCGACGTCCTGAGCCACTCCGTCGACGGACTTGTATCCC
Organism: uncultured Solirubrobacterales bacterium; assembly: GCA_964194275.1. Classification (GTDB taxonomy): domain Bacteria; phylum Actinomycetota; class Thermoleophilia; order Solirubrobacterales; family Solirubrobacteraceae; genus Palsa-465. The sequence goes on along the minus strand of CAXMLR010000309.1, from coordinate 3,065 downwards.
GCGGCGAGAAAGCCCAGCCCCCCGGCCTGCGCGACGGCCGCCGCCAGCGCGGGCGTCGACGGCCCGCCGGCCATCGGAGCCTGGACGATCGGCTCGCGCAGGGTACGGAGGATCATGAGCACGTCAGCACCTCCGCGGCGTTCATCACCGTGGCGAACTCACCTTGCAGATTGGCCGCGGTGTGGCGTGCCAGTTCGTCAGCGCTGATCCACTCGCCCTCGAGGTCCCGGCGATCGAAGGTGTGGGTGGCGTCGAGCGCGAACCACGTCTCGTAGCCGAGGTTCCCAGCCAGGCGCGCGGTCGTCTCACAGCAGTGGTTCGTGGTGATCCCGCAGATGACGAGGGCGTGGTGCCGCTCTGCCTGCAGCCACTGGTGGAGATCGGGCGAACCGCCGAATGCTGAATTGACGTGCTTGACGACGAGGAGGTCGGGGCGCCCGGCGAGCTGCGGCTTGAACTCATTCCCCGGCCGACCGGGAGCCAGCGGTGAGCCACGCTCCCGCGAGTCATGCCGAACGAACACCACGGGCCAGCCGCGCTGACGCCAGCGCTCCAGCAACCGGGCGATGTTCGTCTCGCAGGCCGGGTTGTTGCGCCGGCCCCAGTAGGGATCGTCGAACCCGCGCTGGACATCGACGATCACGAGTGCCCTTGGTGCGTCCACGACCGACACCGCCGCATTGTACGTAGGAGCATGTGCCGCATCAGGCACACGCTCCAACTCCGGCGCCGACACGTGGAGCACTTGGTACGCGATCCCGACCGTCTGCGAGCCCGCCCTTCGGTCGAAGGTCTGCGATCGATATCGACCGCTCTGTCCCCATCGAGCGCACAGTCCGCCTCAGGACACGCTTCTGGATCTCCACGACGTACAGAAGTCACCATCGCTGGATGCCTCCCCTCAGGAGGTCACGAGCTACTTCAGCCAACTCATGCCCCCGCAAACGCCGTCTCCGCCGCCCGTCTCGATCAAGAGCCACGTGCCTGACTACCCGCACCCTTCCTTCTGTTCTACGTGTCCTAAGCGGCTTCCGTCCGGAGCCTTGTGACTCGTCAGATGCGGCGAAGTACGCGCGGTCCTTTGGCCGATCTGCGGCTCGCTTGGACGCGTGAGCTTGAATTACAGATCTCGTGAAGTTGCCTGCGCCGTATCACGCCTGGGTCGGGGCGGGCGCACCGACCTCGCGGCCGAGCAGCATTCCCCGGTAGGCAAACTCCTGCTCGCGCAGCGCCGCCGTGTAGTAATGGAGCGCATCGCCCTTGATCGTTGCCCCGTGCATGGCGTGGATCCATTCGGGGGCGAGTTGCCCGATCCGGTCGGCCACCGTCCGCACGGGCTTCTCCGAGGCGAAGATTCCGCCGCCGCGGTAGACCTCGAGCATCTCCGCCGTGAGATTCTCGCTGGTGACGGGCGGCTGGTCACCGGGTTGTAGGTAGAGATCGGACGGGAACAGGCTGCCAGTCGACTCCTCGAGCACCATCATCGAGTCCCAGTGGTGCACGTGCGGGGTCTCGAGGAAGCGCAGCCGGTGGCTGCCGAGCTCGAGCGTTTCGCCATCGGTGAACCCTCGGGTCCGTTCATGCAGGCCAAAGCCGCTGGCGTTCAGGAGGATCGACATCGCCGAGCCCACGAGCTGCGACTCGGGCGCCTGCGCCATGAAGCGGTCCATGCCGCCGTTCTCGTCGCCCTCCCAGTGCAGGAGCACGATGTGCGCGAGCCGCTTAGGGTCGAGCACCTGCGAGATGCTCCCCCGCACGCCTTCGTAGTGATCGTAAGTGCCGGTGTGGATCAGCGTCGGCTGCTCGTCGTCGATCAGAAACTGGTTGAAGCTGATCCCAAATTCGGGCGAGAAGCTCGAGATCCGGTAGATCCCGCCGACGATGTGATCGATGCGCGTGGTGTTGCTCATCAGGTTTCCTCTCTATCCGCTGTCAACCACGAGGCGTTCAATGTGAGGTCGCGTTGTTCAGTCGAGGCTGAACGATGCGACAATCCCCTGGCGATGACTATGGGGGTGACGACTCCGGGCGACGCACGGGCAGCGGTCCGGGAGGCGTTCGAGCGGCGGGATCTTTCAGCTGCCGTCAGCGGCCTTCGCTCGTATCTGCAGGAGAGCCGTGACCCTGAGGCGCGGCTCGAGCTGTGCCGCCTGCTGCCTGCGCTGGGGTGCTACGACGAGGCTCGCGAGCAGCTGGAGACTGCGTTCCGCGAGTTCAGCGACGCCGGTGCCACCAAGCGTGCAGCCTTGGCCGCGAGCCACATCGGCGCGCTGTACCTGACCTGGATCGGCAACCGCGTTGCGGGGCGCGCGTGGCTGTCGCGAGCGTGGAGGATGATCGAGCGCGAGGAGCCGTGTCTGGAGCGCGGCTGGATTGCCACCTGGGACGTCGGCTGCCAGTACGACGACCCGGATGATCTGCGTCGCCGCGCCGAGATCGCGCTTGACGCGGCACGCGAGTTCGGCGACCGCAATCTAGAGACCAAGGCGCTCGCCGACAGCGGGCTTGCCATGGTGGAGGCGGGCGAGATCGAGGCGGGGATGGCTCGGCTCGATGAGGCGATGGCGCTCGTCACCTCGGGCTATGCGAGCGACCCGGTCACGGCCGGGCAGGCGACGTGCTCTTTGTTCGCAGCCTGCTGGTGCACGGGCGACCTGGCGCGACTGGAGTCGTGGTGCGAGCCGTTGCGCGAGCGGCGACTGATCGGCGAGCGAGGGCTTTCGATCCTGACAACGCACTGCGATGCGGTGTACGGCACGTTGCTTTGCCGCGCGGGGCGACTCGGCGAAGCCGAATCCGTGCTCAGCCGGCTGGAAGAGCGTGCCGACCATGACGTGGCGGCCATCCGCCTTAGGCGCGCCTGGGCGCTGGCCGAGCTGCGAATCCGCCAGGGGCGGCTGAACGAAGCCGAGCAGCTGCTGCTGGGATTCGACGATTCAATCGAGGCGCTGATCCCGATGGCCCGGCTGCACCTGGCTCGTGGCGACTACGAGCTCGCCGCCGCCGTCGCTCGTCGCGGCCTGCGCCTGATCGGCTCAGACAGGGTGCGGGCGGCGCAGCTCTTG
>CAXMLR010000308.1:0-2220 GCA_964194275.1 uncultured Solirubrobacterales bacterium | reverse complement strand
GGCGCGCGAGCGCGAGCGCGGCTTGCGGGCGCTCTCGCGCTCCGGGGCGCTCTCGCGCTCCGGCGGCTCTTCTGCGGGCTCCTCCTCCTCCTTGGCGGCATCGTCGTCGGGAGCGCTCGCGCGGGTACGGCCGCCGCGGCGGCCGCGGCGCCGGCGCGCGCCGGCCGGCTCGTCCTCGGTATGGCCCGTGTCCGCCGGAACGTCGGCATCGGACTCACCCTCGAGATCAGCTTCGGCGAAAGCGCTCGAGTCGGCGTCCGACGCGGATGCGCCGGTGTCGCCGCCCTGGCGGTTGAGGATCTCATCGACCAGCTCGGCCTTTCGTAACCGTCGGTAGCCGTCAAGCGACAGCTCGGATGCGATCGTATGTAGGTCGGCGAGCGGGCTCTGTTCAAGCGCGGCGCGATCCAGTACGGACATGGTGGAGGCCTCCTAGGGGGCTTGTATCGGTGGGCTCCGGTCGCGTTGGGGCAGCGACCGGCGATGTTTCACCCCAGAATCTAGCGTGCGACGAGGACGACCACGATCAGGTACCTGGTGGTGCCAGGGAAGTCGCCGGCTCGGCCCAGCGCAGGGCATCGTCGACACGCGCGGTGCGGTCCAGCGTCCGTTCGCCGGCCAGTACCTCCCGGACGGCGATGAAATCAGCCGTCGCGGCCACATCGTGGACCCGCAGCACGTGCGCGCCGGCCTCGATCCCGTGGGCCACCGCCGCCAGCGTGCCGGCGAGCCGCTCTCGCGGGGCCCGGCGCGTGATCGCTCCGACAAAATCCTTGCGGGACACCGCCAGCAGCAACGGGCGGCCCAGGTCGTGCAGCTCGCTCAGCGCGCGCAGGACCTCGACCGTCTGCGACGGCGTCTTGGCAAAGTCGGGGCCCGGGTCGAGCATCAGCTGCTCGAACGCCATTCCGTGCTCCAGGGCGACGGTTATCCGCTCGCGCAGGAACTCGTGCACGTCGGCGGCGACGCGGCCGTCAAGGCTCGGGTCGAGCAGCTTCTGCTTGGGCGCGACGCGCGTGTGCATGATCACCAGCCCGGCGCCGGTGTCGGCGCAGACCTCGGCCAGACGCGGATCCCGCAACCCGCTGACGTCGTTGACGATCGACGCCCCGGCCTCAATCGCCGCCTGCGCGACCAGCGGCTTGTAGGTGTCCACCGAGACAATGGCTCCGAGTTCGCCGCTAACCCGCCCGATCAGGGCAGCGACACGCTCGATCTCCTCCTGCGGCTCCACCGCGGGGCGGTTGGTGACGCCCGATTCGCCCCCGATATCGATGATCTCGGCCCCCGCGGCGAGCAGGCTCCGCGCGAGCGCCATGCGCTCCTCCAGGGTCTGGTTCAGACCGGCGTCCGAGAACGAGTCCGGGGTGGCGTTGACGATACCCATCAACCGCGCCCGGCCACCGAGGTCGAGTACTCCGGCACTTGTCTGGAGTTTGAGCGCCGGCGCGCTCATTGATCAGGCTCGGCGCCCACGCCGGGGCGCGGAAGCTCCTGCGGCCAAGCGCGATAACAGACCGACGCTTCCAGCATCGCGGCGTGCTTGACCTCGCAGGCCGCACACGTGGAGAGATGCGAGTGCAGCCACTCGTCGTCGGTTCCGGAGAGCGGCTCGGAGTCCTGTCGGCACGCGAGCAGGCGCAGCGCCCGCTCCCCTTCGACACACTCGGGGCTCGCGGGGAGGGCGGTGCCGCGCCGCTGCACCCGCAGTCGCAAACGCGCCCGCGCGAGCAGCGGGGCCACGGCGGCCGGCTCGATGTCCATGACCTGGGAGATCTGGTCGTAGGACAGGCGCAGCAGCTCCCGCAAGACCAACCCTTCCCGCTGGCGCTCGGGCAGCGTGGCGGTGGCACTCGCGAGCTCCGCGGTCACCGCGGCGGCGAGGCTGAGGTCGTGTCCGGCACTTGGCGCGACGGCGTCGGCCTGCGTCTCCTGGCGCTCCGCGCGCACCCGGCAGGCCCGGCAGGCCCGGGCGGCCCTCGCCAGCATGGCCACGCGGTCGTCGGTCGGTGCGCTCCGCGCCGCGGTAGCCGCCTCCTCGGCCTCGGGGCCGGCGCCCAGCACACGCCGGCAGAACTCCTGCACCTCGTCCACGGCCTGAGCTTAGTGCTTCCCGGGGACCATTTCGTCGACCCCCGGGGCGATGCCCTCAGCCACGGCCTCGACCCGGAAGCGCTCGACCTCCAGCGCCACCCGCCCCTCCTCCCAGCCCAGCTCGGC
>CAXMLR010000307.1:0-5588 GCA_964194275.1 uncultured Solirubrobacterales bacterium | reverse complement strand
CAGGGGTTGACACAGGACGTCTCATCGCCATGGCCCCTCTCATGACGCTTCTCAGCTGGCGCGGCGAGATTTGCTACTTCGCGTTCGCGCTCGCGACGGTCGGCATCGGTGCGTGGCGGCACATCGCAGACCTGCGCGCGGGAGGTGACCTGGCACAGCGGGCGCGGGATCGAGTCTCGCCAATGGCGCCGATCCGACGATGGTATGGGTGGCGCAAGCTGCGCAGCGGGCAGTGGGTGACGTCCCAGGGTGTGGCAATCGGCTTCTCGAGACAGGGCGAGCTGGTGCGCGTGCCGGTCGCGAGCTGGCGGGCGATCATGTCGTTGCTCCTCGGCGCAACCGGATCCGGCAAGACGGTGCTACAGGTCCTGCTGGCGCTCGCTGCCATCAAGCGCGGCTTCGGTGTCATCTACATCGATCCGAAGGGAGACGACTTCGTTCGCGAGGAACTCCGCGCGGCGGCTGCGCGGGCGGATCGGCGCTTCGTCAATTGGGATCCGCGGGGCAACATTGTCTACAACCCGTACGACCGCGGATCGAACACCGAGATTGCGGACAAGCTGCTCGCAGCCGAGGAGTTCACCGAGCCACACTACCTGCGGCTCGCTCAGCGCTACATCGGCCATGTCGTCCGGGCGCTCCGGCTCGCCGGCGTGCCGGTCAGCCTCGCGACGGTGGTCGAGCACATGCACAACGGACGGCTGGCGTCGCTGACCCGCAAGATGACGCCGACCGACGCCCGTCCGCTGCTGGAGTACCTCGAGACGATGACGCTACAGCAGGAGCGGGACCTCGCCGGCGCCCGCGACCGGCTCGCGATCCGGGCCGAGTCAGACGTGGGTCATCTGCTGGACCCGGCCACGGGCGGAGTCCAGATTGATCTACACGAATCGCTCGAGCGGGGCGACGTTGTCCTGTTCCGGCTCGAGTCCGATCGCCGACCCGTCTTGGCACAGATGCTGGGCGCGGGGATCATCCAGGACCTCGTCGCGATCAGCGACGAGCGTCAGCACGGTGAACATAGGCCCGCGCTGATCGTCGTCGACGAGTTCTCCGCGTTCGGCGCGCCACAGACACAACGCCTGTTCGGCCGTGGCCGCGGCGCGTGGCTCAGCCAGCTGCTCGGCACCCAAGAGGTGGCCGATCTCGGTCCGACCGACAGCGGCGCGCTTGGCGGCGGCGGCGGGATCCTGGCCCAGGTGGCCGGAAACATCGAACTACTCCTGTGTGGCCGACAGAACATGCCCGCCTCGGCAGAGCTGGTTGCCGGGATCGCCGGCACACGCGGAGCGTGGATCAGCACGCAACAGACGCATTCTCCGGCCGCGGGTCTGCTGACCGGATTGGGCTCACGATCGCGAGGCAGGGAGTACGTGATCCATCCGGACACGATCAAGCGCCTGGACGTCGGCGAGTTCGCGGTCATCGAGCCCCGCCTAGGGCGCGCCGTCATCGTCCGCGTCTTTCATCCAGACGAGCTGCGCCGCCGCGGTGTCGAATGCTGACGCCGCGCGACATGACGATCGCCGAGTGGATCGGGCGCCAAGGCGCAGTCCGTGCCGAACACGTGATGACCCGGTTCTCAATCGGCAGGACGGCGACATATCGTCGCCTGCACGAGCTCGTGGACTTCGGGCTGGTCCGCCGCCACCGATTGCTCTACAACGACGGTGGGCTGCTGACGGCCACAGCTGAGGGTCTGCGATGCGCCGGCCTCGATCGCTTGGCGCCGGCAAGGATCAGCCTCGCGCTCGTCCCGCACATGATCGTCTCGGCGGCGCTCGCCGCCGAGCTCGAACCGCGGCTCGACGAGCAAACGCTTCTCAGCGACCGCGAACATCGCGCTGCTGAGAACGCGGCCGGCGAGCCGATCGCATCGGCGATCGTGGGCAGACTCACCGGCGGGCACGAAGGACTCCACCGACCTGACTTCGCGCTCATCGCGCAGGACGGTCAACACGTCACCGCGGTCGAGGTCGAGCTGACGCTGAAGAACCGGAGGCGGCTCGAGCGCATCCTGCGCGGGTACCTGCGAAACCAGAACGTCTCGGTCGTGCGCTACCACGCGGCGGCGCCGATCGCCGACGCGGTGCGGCGCGCGGCTCGCGCAGTCGGCGCGGACGCGATCGTCGAGTTTGCGCCGCTGCCGTCAACGGGCACGTCGACGATCCGGAGAGCAGCATGAGCGACGCGATCGTCCCCCTCGACCACCAGCTGCTCACCGCCGACGAGGTCGCCGAGCTACTACGCCTGCCCGTGTCGACGATCTACGACCTGGCCCGCACCGGACGGCTTCCCCATCTCAAGATCGGCCGGGCCCTCCGCTTCAGCCGGAGCGATCTCGAAGCGCACCTGGCCGAGCGCTGCCGTGCCCATGTAGCGGCTCGGATCTGAATCGGCTGGGTAGCCTCCGCGGGCCCGGCCGTCAAGGGCGCCGCTTCGCGGCTCGCTTCGCTCGGCCCTGTCGGGCCATCCTTGACTGCCGGTCAGCTCCGGCTATCTGGCAATAATCGGTCCGCCGGGGGCGAACCTCGGTACCTTGGGGATATGTCCGACGCGCTGAGACATTACGAGCGAGGAGCGGAACTCCCGACGCTCACTGACGCCGCGGCGCTAATCATGGTCGATGCAACGGAGGTCGGCCGAGCTGTATCGGCGCTTGGAATCGAACCGATCGCGCCCAGGAACGGCGAGAGCCGTCTTGCGATCGCTGACGTCTTCCGGGTGGCGATCCACGCAAAGCGGTCGGCGCTGGAGGAGGTCGGCGGCGGCATGCTCGAATGGGCCGAGCGTGAGCACCCGGACCAGGTGGACGTGATCCGCGCCGAGGTCGACGCTTTCTTCGCCACATTGCCGGAACGGAAGGCAGCCGACCGGGAGGAGTTCATTGCCAGCTTGCGAGCCGGGCTCCCGCCCCAGGCGGCCGAACAGGCGATCCAGGTCTACCTCGACCTCCGAGAGAGCCCCCAGCAGTAGTCGTGTGCTTCTGACGGCTTCGTCGACAGCACGAGCCAGCCCCGGATTGGACATATGACGGTGCTGGAACGGACGCATGAGTTGCCTATAATGGACTCATGACGGAGTTGGCCCTCTTGGCTCGTGAGCTAGGCGTGCATGAACGCACGCTCCGCCGCGCGGTCGCGGAGGGCAGCCTTCGCGGGATCCGACCGTCCCCGCGGATCTTGGAGATCTCGTTGTCCGAGCGGGAGTACGTGCGGCGGTCGTGGGAGCTGCTCTCCGCCCTAAGGGCGACGCTGCGCACCGAGCAGAATGTCCGGTTCGCCCTGCTGTTCGGCTCGGTGGCCAGAGGTACTTCGGCTCCCGGCAGCGATGTCGACGTGCTTGTGGCCCTTCGTGATGGGCGCCTGGAGCGGGTCGTCGAGTTGAGCGCCAAGCTCACCGCCGCCACAGGACGGCGCGTGGATGTGGTCCGGCTCGCGGACGCGGAGAGCGAACCCTCCTTCCTGGCCGACGTGATCGCGGACGGGCGGGTGCTGGTCGACCGGGAAGGGCTGTGGCCAGGACTTCGCGGCCGGGAGGCGAGCCTGCGACGAGCGGGTCGCCGGAGACAGTCGGAGCGCACGCACGCCGCTCTGGCCGGCATTGACCGTCTGCTGGCGCGGTGACGATGCCCGATCCCAAGGTTAGGCCGGTGGAAAGGAAGCGCTGGCGTGACGCGATCGAGCGTCACCTCGAAGACTTCCCGCGTCAGTACGCAGCGCTCGAGCACGCGATGGCGAGCTTCGGCGGGAGCTTCGACCTCCAGCAGTTCAAGGCCGCATACGACACCTCGGATGACATGGACGCGTACAACCGCGTGCAGGCGGTCGAGCGAGCCCTCGGGCGCGTCCAGAACTACGTGGGCGAACTCGCCGAGACCAGCATCAAACTCGCGGCGCTGCCAACACCGGCAGACAGGCACGCTTCGCAGACCCAGACGGCGTTCGAGGCGATGCGCGGCTCCAAGATCATCACTGCGACCCTCTGCCGCCGCCTTGTACGAGCCCAGGATGCCCGCACACGAATCGAGCACAGCTACGTACGAACGCCCGCCGGGGATGTGCATGGCGCGGCGATCCTCGTGCGGGACACGGCTCGCGACTTCATCGGTTCCTACCGGGACTGGATCGAGCCGTTCCTCGCAGAACCAGAGCCCTGACGGGACCCGGGGGGCGCGGCGTCAGCCGAACGCTCGGTCGACAGCGTCCGCCTCACGGTCGCTTGGCTGGTAGTGGGCGTAGATCTGCGTCGTCTTCGAGTCGGCGTGGCCCATCCAGTGCTGGAGCGTTCGCATCGGCGTGCTGGCGGCCGCCATCCGCGTCCCGAACGTGTGGCGCAGCTCGTGGAAGGTGATCCGGTGGACTCCGGCGCGGTCGATCGCCTGCTTGAAGCGACGGACGAGCTTCGAGCGGTCGAGGGGCTTCCCCGTCTCCGGGTGACAGAAGACGAGGTCGCGGTCGCGCGAGTAGACCGACCGCGAACGCAGCTCGCGGAGCGCCACCGCGACGCGCTCGGCCATCGGCACCGAGCGACCTGAGCCCGCCGACTTCGGATCGCCGAACTCCCCCCGCACGTACGGCGACACGACCCGGACCTTGCGCGCGTCGAAGTCGACGTCGCGCCAGCGGAGCCCGAGCAGCTCGCCCTGGCGCAGGCCGGTCATGGCGGCAGTCAGATACAGCACCGGCTCGATACGTCCGAACGCATCGTCCGGGTAAGGCGCGGCGAGCAGCCGCTCGAGCTCGGGCTGATCGAGGAACTGGATCCGCGTCTCGGTCTTCTTAACCGTCGGCCGGTCGGCGAGCTTGACTGGATTCGACGAGCACCAGCCCTTCCTCAGCCCGAGGTCGAAGATCGAGTGGATCGTGTTGACGTGATTGCGGACCGTCTTGATCGCGAGTGTCCGCCGCTTCGCCGACATGTAGCGCTCGATGTCGGTCGGCCTGATGCGGTCGAGGGTCTTGCCAGCGAAGAACGGTGCGATGTGGTTGCGCAGATCGGAGGCGACGGTCAGCCGGTGGGACTTGCGCCGGCCCTTCAGCTCCAGCCGCGCGCAGAACTCGCGGCCGGCCTGCTCCATCGTGACCCGCTCGGCGTCGGGAGCCGCCGGCGGGCTGTCGAGCTCGCGCATCCGGCGCAGCGCTCGCTCGGCCTGGGCCTTCGTAAGCCCGTCAGCTCTACCTTCGGTGCGGACGTCGCCGACCTTGCGCCGCACTCGCCGGCCGTCGGGCCCGTACCACGCGCCGATCCAGGAGCGCCCGACGACCTGGAGCGTGCCAGTCCCGTACGCGCGACGGGGCGACCCCGAAGACGGGCTCACAACCCGTCCCGTCGGCCGATTGGTACATGATGGAACACGGCAATCACGACCGCGCCCAAGTGGGCCGGGCGGTCGCCGAAGCGCGGCGAAAGACGATCTCGTTGAATCGCCCAACACAACAGTCCATGTACTGTTTCATGTTCCATTTTGACCTGATCGTACCTGATCTACCGGACAGAAGAGCCCAGTAAATCAGGCAAATCAGACCCAACGAAACACGGCGAGTTCCGGCTGGGGGCCGGGCGGTCGCAGGTTCAAATCCTGTCTC
>CAXMLR010000306.1:0-2656 GCA_964194275.1 uncultured Solirubrobacterales bacterium | reverse complement strand
GTGTCGGGGTCGAGGTCCTGCGGTTTGCCGCCGGCGGTCGGTCGCTGACGGCGACCGGGCTGGTCACGGCCAAGCTGACCGACAACGCGGGCCACGTCAAGACCGTGACCAGCCGGGTGGCCTTGACCGCTGCGGCCGGCGGGAACTGCCGGGTCCTGCACTTGTTCCTCAACGAGCTTTCACTGGATCTCCTCGGTCTCCACGCCCACCTCGACAAGGTCCAGCTCGACGTCACCGGAAACCCGCGTGGCGGGGTGCTGGGATCACTGTTCTGCAAGCTGGCGCGGGCGAGGATCGCCTCCGGCGCGCGTGCCTCCGCCGCACGGGCGCTGAACCACGGCATCAGCCGCGGTCGCGGCCACGCCCTGCGCTTCACGGCGTACCTGACTCCGGCGGTTGCGAGCACCGCGGCCGCCAACGCTACGTGCCCCGTGCTCGACCTCGTGGTCGGCCCGCTGAACCTTCAGCTGCTCGGGCTCGTGGTCGACCTCAACCGCGTGCACCTGACGGTCACCGCCACGCGGGGCGGGGGTGCGCTCGGCGATCTGTTCTGCAAGCTCGCCGACAACAACACAACGACGACGTCCACCACGACCAGGACGCCCTGACCTGATCCGACCACGAGCAGTGGGTCGCGCCGAATTCCGGCGGGGCCCGCTAGCGCGGGTCGCCGGGCGACATTCCGGCGGCCCGCGCGAAGCTGAGCCACAACAGCGCGATCAGCGACTTGGAGTCTGCGCACTCGGCGATCGCCTGATCGAGGCGGGTCAGTGGCCAGCGGACGATCTCGATCCGTTCGTTCTCCTCTGCCTCGGCCGTCTCGGTGTTAGTGGAGAGCTCGGTCGCGAGGTACAGCCACACGCGCTCGTCGGCGAAGCCCGGGCTGGTGTAGAAGCAGAACAGCTCCTGCCAGCCGGCGGCCTGCTGGCCGATCTCCTCGGCCAGCTCCCGCTTTGCGGTGGCCAGCGGCGCTTCCCCGGGGACGTCGAGCTTGCCCGCCGGCACTTCGAGGGAGGCGGAGACACCGGCGGCCTCGCGCGGCTGGCGGGTCAGCCATACGTGATCGTGATCGACGGGGAGGATCCCGACCGCGCCCGGGTGCCAGACCTTGTCCCGGGTGACCTCCGCGCCATCCCCGTGGCGAAATCGCTCGGTTCCGGCCCTGATGATCTTGCCCTTGAAGCTGACCTCCGCGTCGAGGTGCTCGAACTCCGGGCTCACAGCGGAGGTCCCTTCCGTGGGCCGGCCTGCTCGAGGAGCGTGATCGCCACCTCCAGCATCCCCTCCAGGGCATCGGCGCTGACCCGTTCGTCGGGCTGATGGGCGCGCTCGGTCCCGTTGGCCAGATTCACACAGGGAAACCCGGCCGACTCGAACGCATTGGCGTCCGAGCCGCCGCCAGTCTGGACGTGCTCGGGCTGATAGCCGCACGCGGCGAGCGCAACTTCGGCCAGTGCCACCGCCGGCGCGCGGGGTTTGGTCCGATAGCCCCTGAACATCCGCTGGACGGTCACGTCGAGGTCGCATTCGGCTGCGTCGGCGGCGTCCTGAAAGCGGTCGATGATGTCGGTCAGCACCTGCTCGACGCGTGCATCGTCGAGGCCGCGCACCTCGCTTTCGACGCGGCAGCGTTCGGCGACGACATTGGTCGCCGTCCCCCCGGAGATCGTCCCCACATTCGATGTGGTGGCGGCGTCCAGGCGCCCGAGCGGCATCGCGGCGATCGCCACGGCCGCCGCCGCGATAGCGTTGCGGCCATCCTCGGGCCGGAGCCCGGCATGCGCCGCGCGGCCGCGCAGATCGGCGGTGATCAGCTGATGGGTGGGCGAGGCGACGATGATCTCCCCGATCGGCGACGCGTGGTCGAACACGAACCCGAACGGACTGTTCAGCCGTGAGACATCGAACGCCTTCGCCCCATGCAGCCCGTTCTCCTCCGAGACCGTGAACAGCAGTTCGACACCGGTCTCTGGAGCCCGGCCGGCGGCGACCAACCGTCGCGCCAGCCCGAGGATCACGGCGACGGCAGCCTTGTTGTCGGCCCCGAGGATCCCGGCGTTCGCATTGCGCCAGCCGCCGTTGACCATCTCTGGCTCGATCGGGGCGACCGGCGGCACCGTGTCGAGGTGAGCGCAGAGCATGATCGTGTTCTCCGAGCGGCCCCGGATCGTGGCGAGCAGGTTGCCCGCGTCGGAGCCCGCCGCGGGACCGGCATCGTCCTCGTCGACCTCGATCCCGATCCGTCTCAGTTCGCCGGCCACCCAGTCGGTGCACGGGCGCTCGTGACCGGACGGGCTCTCGATCCGGCACAGGGCGGCGAAGGTGTCGTGCAGCTGCTGGCGCTCGGCGTCGGTCGCTCGCCTCACGGGGCGCCGGCGCGCGTCACGTCAGATGGAACAGGCTCGGCGTCCCGGGTGCTGTGGCCGAGGGCGGCGCCGATGAATTCACGGAACAGCGGCGCCGGGCGCTCGGGGCGAGATTTGAACTCTGGGTGGTATTGCGAAGCGACGAAGAACGGGTGGAGGCCCCGCTGAAGCTCGATCACCTCGACCAACCGCTCGTCGGGTGAGGTGCCCGAGCACACCAGTCCGACGGCTTCCATCCGCTTGCGAAGGTGGTTGTTGACCTCGTAACGGTGGCGGTGGCGCTCGTAGAC
>CAXMLR010000305.1:0-2140 GCA_964194275.1 uncultured Solirubrobacterales bacterium | reverse complement strand
ACTGCGGCCGCTGTGCGGTCTGTACGGCACCGCGATTCGCCGAGCCGCCGGACCGTGCCCTGGTCGAGCTGGCGGGGCGGCATCTGCGGTCACGGCCGATCGAGCTGGAGGTCAAGAAGATGGCCCCCGACGCTGCCGGCGCGATGCGGAAGATCCCCGACGACCTCCGCACCGAGCCGGGCTGGGCGCTCGCGCGGTTCGGCGACGGTGGCTGGTGGCCGGCGATCGAGCGGGGACTGCGGGGCGGCGACTTCGAGGACGACGTCATCGATGCGATGGCCGAGCTGCTGCGCGGCTCGGACGCTCGGGTCGCGTGGATCACCTCGGTGCCGTCGGCGCGGCTGGGTGGAGCGCCCGCCCGGCTGGCGGCGCGGATCGCGGCACGGCTCGGGATTGCGCACGTCGAGCTCGTGGCGCGGCGAGAGGAGCGACCGCCGCAGCGGGAGATGGCCAACGCCGCCCAGCAGGCGGCCAACGTCCGCGGGGCGTTCGTGATCACGGGAGTGCCGCCGCCCGGGCGGGGCGCGCTGCTCGACGACCGCCGTCACTCCGGCTGGACGCTGGCGATGGTCGGTGGTCAGCTCCGCCGCGCAGGCGCGGAGCGGATCGTCCCGGTCGCACTGGCGACGCTCATGTAGCGGCGCGCCGCGGCACGGCCGCGAAATCGCGGTCCTCGTGGCCGCTTCGGCCGTCGCCTGATAACCGCTAGTCGGCGGCCCGGCGCCACTCGCCGGAGCGGCCACCGGACTTCTCGAGCAGGGTCACCGACTCGATGGAGGCCCCGCGCTCGACCCCCTTGACCATGTCGTAGACGGTCAGCGCGGCGACCGAGGCGGCGGTCAGGGCCTCCATCTCGACGCCGGTCGGCCCGGTCGTCCGTGCCTCGGCCTCGATCATGATCGCGCCGGCGGCCGCGTCCACCTCGACCTCGACGCCGACGAACGAGAGCGCCACCGGGTGGCAGAGCGGGATCAGCTCAGAGGTCCGCTTGGCGGCCTGGATGCCGGCGATCCGGGCCACGGCGGCGACGTCCCCTTTCGGCGCGTCACCGGCGGCGACGAGCCTGGCCGTGGCCGGCGACACCCGTACGAGGGCGCGGGCCACCGCTCTGCGGTCGGTCGGCGGCTTGGCGCCGACGTCGACCATCCGCGCCCGGCCGTGGTCGTCGAGGTGGGTCAGGCCCGGGGAGTCGGCGTCGCTCACGGTTGGGCCTCGCCCGCCGGACCGCGCTCACGCGGGCGCGTGGGCGGCCTGCGCGCCGGCGATCAGGTCGCGAACGCGGTCCACGTCGCCGGCGCGCAGCAGCTCGATCGGATCCGGCTCGCCGTTGACGATCCCCTCGAAGAACTCCTTGCGGTCCTGGTAGGTCGGCAGCGTCGACTTCGCCCAGCCACGGGCATCGTTGAGCAGGACCGCCAGGTTTGCGTACGGCTCGCCGAACAGGTCGGAGATCTCGCTCTTCATCCGCTTGGCGAGCGCCGGCGAGGCGCCCGCGGTCGAGATCGCGATCGCGAGCGGGCCCGTGCGGACGATCGCGGGGAGGATGAAGTTGCACAGCGGCGGCACGTCGACGACGTTGACGAGCATCGCCCGCGCCTCGGCGTCCTCGAACACGCCGATGTTCACCTCGGAGTCGTTGGTGGCGGCGATAACCATGAACGTCCCGTCGAGGTCGTCGGGCTGATACGGCCGGCGGTTCCACTGGATCGACCCCTCGAGCGAGAGCTGGACGAGCTCCGGGTCCGCCTCGGGCGCCACGAGCGTCACGTCGCCTTCGCAGGCAAGCAGCCCCTCGACCTTCTCGAGGCCGATGTCGCCGCCGCCCACCACCAGGCACTTGCGGCCCGTCAGCCGCAGACAGGCGATGTAGAACGGCGTCTCCAGCATGCCCTGCACGCACGACTGGTCGCAGATCCCCTTGCGGAGCTGGCAGACGCACTTGGCGCCGGTGTAAGCCTGAGCTGGCATCGCGGGCTAAAGCGTACGGGACCGCAGCCGTCGGAGAGCAGCAGAGGGCGGACGTTGCGCGGCCTGCGTGAGCGCTTCGAGGTCCACCACGGCGTCAGGATCCAGGACGCAGCCTTGGTGGCAGCGGCGACGCTCTCGCAGCGCTACATCACCGACCGCTTCCTGCCCGACA
>CAXMLR010000304.1:0-1591 GCA_964194275.1 uncultured Solirubrobacterales bacterium | reverse complement strand
ATCCCCGCGAGGTCGAGGAGGTGCTCTACCGCTGCCCGGGTGTGAAGGAGGCCGCCGTCGTCGGTCTGCCCGACGAGAAGTGGGGCCGCGTGGTCGGGGCATTCATCGTCAAAGGCTCGCCCGAGCTCACGCTCGAGAAGGTCGACGACTTCTGCCGCGCCAGCAGCGACCTGGCCAACTTCAAGCGACCGCGGAAGATCGTCTTCATCGACGCCCTACCGACAAACCCGAGTGGGAAGGTGCTGCGGCGCGAGCTCGTCACCCGCTTCGTCGAAACAGCCGCGGCGATGGATCCGCGCGCGCCCTTCGAACTGTCCGCGGCAGGTCCTGACGATCAAGCACCGGTCTGAACCGGCATGCGTCGTGAAGGATCGAAACGAACTCCGCAATCGCCGCCGAAGTCACCGCTCGCTTCCCCGCCCGGTTGTTTGATCGCTGTCGGGCGCGACGAGCCTGCCGAGGTCGCGCGTGAAGAACACCCGACCCGCTATAGCCCACTCGGCGCTGAGTCGGCTAGCCGCCCGACGCCGCCCGCCTAGTCGACCGTTCCGCCTTGGGCTCTTTGGCCGCGTAAGCTACGCGTCCGCTGGGTTGCTCGGCTTGGGGCGGCCACAGTTCCGGTCCGACAAGCGGAAGCGGGGCCGGAGCAGAGGAGAACGCTCCAGGCCCCGCCGCCGCAATCAGCAACGCCGACTCCGGCGGTGCCGAGCCTGCGGCTTCCTATCTCGGGAAACCGCACCCCTTGCGCGATCCGGGCGAAGATCGCGCAAAGCCAAGCTGCTGTACGAATACGCCGCCGGACAAGTTTCGCTTGCGCTGCCCCTCGAGAGGCCCGGAATCAATTTGTCGGTGCGCCATGCTCGCTCTCGCGGGGCTTGACGGCTGAAGCCGCTGGAGCGTCGGACTCCTGGAGCCGGCGCAGGTCCTCCACGGGGATGTCGCAACGGATCGCGTGGCCGGGGCCAGTTGGGACCGGCGCTACTCGTCCGGTGCACAACAGTGCTCGGCGTCGGGACGCGCCCTGGCTCGGCCACGAATGAGCAACTGACGCCGCGAGCGGTCGACGGAAGGGTGCTTGCTGGTTGCGAGGACACACCGCGGCAACGCGGAGCGATTTCCCGACGGTCGTCTCGCCGCGCGACCTCTCTCGCTGCTGAGGGTCCTGGCATGGAAATGCTCGCCCGGCGGGTTGCTGTCGGTTCTGACTAGGCGCACGAGGCCGTCGTGTCCAGCCACTCGCCCTATGCTGCCACCCCCGACGAGCGCCACCCTGTCGATCCACTATTCGTGCTGCTCGGCGACGTCGTGGTCGACGAGCTTTGGCTCGTTCACCGGAGGAACGTCTATCACCTGCAGGCGTCGTAGCTCTTCGAGTGGGATGTGGCAGCGGATGCCGTGCCCGGCCTGCTCCTCCTTGAGCTCGGGCTCAGTCGTCTCGCAGATCTCACCGATCTTGCGCGGGCAGCGGGTGTGGAACGGGCAGCCGGTAGGCGGGTTGGCGGCGCTGGGGATCTCGCCCTCGAGCCGGATCCGAAGGCGGTCGAGGTCGTCAAGCGTCGGCACGGCTGACAACAGCGCCTCGGTGTAGGGG
>CAXMLR010000303.1:0-2451 GCA_964194275.1 uncultured Solirubrobacterales bacterium | reverse complement strand
AGATACGGTAGTGACGCGCTGTTCGCCGAGGCTGCGTGTGCGCGTGCAGCGGTCGCACTGGCCGTGGGCGATGGTGCGCTCGCGGTGGTCGCCGCGCGCCGCGGTCAGCTGCTCTGGGGCCAGCTCGAGATGCCGTACGAGGCCGCTCAGGCGCGGATGGCCGTCGCGGCCGGCATGCTGGCGTTGAGCGACGTCCAGTCCGCGCGCATCGAGCTTGAGGGGGCTCGAGCCGCGTTCGAGCGGCTGGGCGCCCGCGGCGCAGCTGTCCGTGCAGGACGGCAGCTCCGCGAGCTAGGGGCGCCGCAGGGGGCAAGCCGCGTGGGTGACCACGAGCTCACCTCGCGGGAGGTTGAGATCCTGCGGCTCGTGGCCGATGGATTGACCGACGGGGCGATTGCGGAGCGGCTCGTCCTCAGTCGCCACACCGTTCATCGGCACCTCGCGAACGTCCGGGGGAAGCTGGGAGAACCATCGCGGGCGGCAGCGGTAGCGCATGCCAATCGGCTTGGCCTGCTCTGAAGGAGTTTTCTCGGATGGCCAAGATCGGCCATCCGAGCACGGCATCCAAAGATGGCCCCGACGGGCGAAGTCAACGGATGGGAAGCGAGTTAGAACTGGACTCCCTCCAAACGAAGGAGTCCGCGATGGCTGTAGGCGCCGATGTAGGTGATGTTCGCAAGCAGATGGAACGGCTGATCTGGTCGGCCGGCAACTACCCCGCGGTGGCCCAACTGATCGTCGAACCAGCGCTGAAACTCGTCGCGGCCGCAGCGATCGAGCCCGGCATGAGCGTCCTCGATGTTGGGACGGGAACCGGCAACGTCGCGATCCCGGCTGCTGGCAGAGGCGCCTCTGTGGTGGGGCTAGACCTGACGCCAAAGCTGCTTGCGAAAGCGCGTGCGCGCGGGGTGGCCGCCGGGGTCAAGATCGCATGGTGTGAGGGAGACGCCGAAGAGCTCCCATTCGCGGATGACAGTTTCGATCGTGTGCTGTCGACGTTCGGCGTGCAGTTCGCGCCAGATCAGCTGCAGGCGGCGCGCGAACTTGTTCGCGTCTGCCGACCTGGAGGACTGATCGGAGTCTGCAGCTGGACTCCTGACGGAGTCCCGGGTCGGTACATCCACTTGCTTCAAGAGCGCCTCGGTGGCGGCCACAGGGGCTCATGCTCCACCGATTGGGGCGACGAACAGGGGGTGCGAGGCATCTTTGCCGGCACCAACCTAGAACTCAGCGTCGAGCACGACAACGCGATCAGCGAGTTCGAGTCCGTTGACGATGGCCTCGGGTTCCTCGAGCACAACTACGGCTGTGCTGTGACGGCCCAGCGGATGCTCGACCCGCGCGGTGAGTGGCAGGCGCTTCGCGCGGAGATCTCGGATCTGCTCGCCTCCGCCAACCGAGCGACCGACGGGAGTCTGCTGCTCGCCGAGGCGTACCTGCGCGTAATGGGGCACAAGCCCCGCTAGCCCAAAGCACTATCTGAACCACCAAGGAGGAACCATGAAGCTTCGCCATGTCATGACCACGACCAGCGCGCTTGTCGCCGCGACGGCGGCGCTGGCGCTCGCCGCCGGACCGTCGCCGTCGATCAGCGGCGGACTCGTCGGCAGCGGTACGCTGATCGTCCCTAGCACGACGGTCCACCTATCCCGCAGCAGCGGGTTCGTGATGGAAAACGCCAAGGTCCCGCGCGGCGCAACCTTCGGCTGGCACTCCCACCGGACCGCGGTCGTGGTGGCGATCACTGCGGGCACGCTGACGCTGTATGACAGCAGCGGCCGCACCTGCAGTCCGCATCGCTACAACGCCGGGCAGGGGTTCATCGAGCCAGCTAACCACCTCCACATGGCCCGCAACGAGGGCAACACCTCGGTCACCCTGTATGCGACCTACATCGGCGTGCCCGCAAGCCTGCGCGCCAACCCCAACAACCTCGACGTACTGGGCCTGGACCGCCCGCACAAATGCCCGCCTAGGGTCCAGTAACCCCCCAACACGGCCGGTTGGGCTCGCCAGCGCCGCCGCGCGGCGAGCCCGACACCGCTGCGGCCGGGACCGGCAGCAATCCGCACCCGATCAATGAGGTGGCCGGCCACCCCGCTAGGCGGTGTCGACCCCCGCTGCCGGCTGAAGCCCGAGCTCGTCAATCGCCTGCTCGCGCAACTTGTACTTCTGGATCTTGCCCGTGACGGTCATCGGAAACTCCGCGCAGAGCGAGATGTACCGCGGCACCTTGAAGTGCGCGATCTTCCCGCGGCAGAACTCCCGCAGTGCCTCCGAGTCGAGGTCGGCGCCGTCGCGCGCGATGACGAAGGCCATGATCTCCTCGCCATAGCGCTCGTCCGGGACGCCAATGACCTGAACGTCGGCGACCTCCGGATGGGTGTAGAGGAACTCTTCGATCTCCCGCGGGTAGACATTCTCGCCACCGCGGATGATCATGTCCTTGAT
>CAXMLR010000302.1:0-4089 GCA_964194275.1 uncultured Solirubrobacterales bacterium | reverse complement strand
GAAGTCGCTCGAGCAGCTCCTGTTCAGACCAGCGCGCGGCGGGGCACCAAGCAGCGAGCGACGGTAGCGGTGGGGACGCGCCGGTGGCCAATGGCGCGCGCAGCACGACCAGGTCACCGCGCAGCGCGAACGCTCCCATCAGCGCTGGTTCGGGTGAGTCGGCGAGCAGGAGCGTCACAAATCGCGCTCCGCCATCGCAGAGCAGACGGCTGGCGCGGTCAAACCCGTCGGGCTCGACGCGGAGCCACAACTCGTCCCCGCGGCTCGGCTCGCAGTCGATTTCGAGCCCGGGGGGGAGATGATCGTGGCCCGGTTCCTCGGTGATGCTCATTAGCCCGGAGCCCCGAGTCGATGGCCGGCGTTGCTCAACAGCGCGGAGAGGTCGCCGGGGAGGTGCACGCCCAGGGCGACGCTGACCAGCAGGCAGCCGAGCATGCCCGCGATCATCCAGACGCTGCGCTCTCGCGGCGCCGGCTCGGGGGCGACCGCGGCTCGCGGGCTGAGGACCATTCGCCCGGCATGCCAGATGACTCCGAAGAACGCCAGGTTGACGAACACCAAAAGCAGGCTCACTCCGACGTACTGGGGTCGCGCGAAGCCGCCCATGACGATCTCAAACTCGCTGCGAAACACGCCCGAGAGCGGCAGACCGGAGAGCGCCAGCGCCGCGGCGAGGAACATCGGCCCGGTCCACGGCATCGCGGCCCCGGCCCCCGTCACCCCGTCAACCTCCTTGCTGTCATAGCCGCGCAGCAATGAACCGGACCCGAAGAACGCCAGGCCCTTGGCGGAGGCGTGAGTGATCACATGCAGGAGCGCCCCGGCGATCGCCAACGGGGCACCAAAGCCCACCCCGAGGGCGATGATGCCCATGTGCTCGATCGACGAATAGGCCAAAAGGCGCTTGTAGCTTCCTTGGCGCAGCACGAAGAAGCTCGCTGCCACCAGCGACATGACGCCGAACACGATCAGGACGTGCTCCGCGAATCCCCGCCCCCCGGTGGCGACGGCGACCTGGAAGAAGCGCAGGATCGCGTAGAACGCCCCCGACAGCAGCGAGCCCGACAACAGCGCCGACACCGGCGCCGGCGCCTCGCTGTGCGCGTCAGGCAGCCAGGTATGCATCGGGACAAACCCGACCTTAGTTCCGAACCCGACGACCGCCAGAACGAACGACAGCCGTACGGCGTCGCGCGAGAGGCCGTGGCCGTGAGCGATGAACCGCACGAACCTCGGCACGTACGCGCTCCCGAGCACGTGGGTACCGGTGGCATAGAGCACGATGATCGACAACAGCGCAATCCCGAGACCGCTCGAGGCGATCAAAACGTACTTCCACGAAGCCTCCAGCGCCGCGTCGGTCCGGTCGATCGCGACCAGCAGCGCCGAGATGATCGTCGTCAGCTCCAGCGCGACCCACAGGGTCCCGAAGTCAGCGACTAACGGCACGAGCAACATCGACCAGCCGAACAGGTTCAGCAGCGCGAAATAGCGCCGCGCGAACTTCGGGAAGTCCGCCTGGGTCTGATCGACGCCGAGATAGCCGACCGAGAACACTGCTGCCATCGCGTACAGCAGGCCCGTGGTCAACAGGAACACAGCGCCGAGCGAGTCAATCCGGAGCCAGCCCCCGGCGTCGGCCAGCACCCGCCCGTGCTCGACTGCGATCGCGATCGTCACCGCGAGTCCGAGCGACACCGCGCCGGCGAGCACCGCCGCGGCCCGCGCGAGCCGCCAGCCGCCGAACAGCGCCGCCAGAGCCGCCGCCAGGGGTGCACCGAGGATCGTGTAGAGCGCCCAGCTCATCCGGTCAGCCGGTTCAGGACATCGGTTCGTACCGCGGTGCGCTCGACCGCCAAATACTGCACCAGGACGACGAACACGAGCACGCCGACCAGGACGTCAAAGAGCAAAAGCAGCGCGAGGATGATCGGTAGGCCCGGTGCGATCACGAGGCTCGCGACCGACACCGCGTTCTCGAGCACCAGGAAGCCCAGTAGCTGCGATGGGGCGTAGGGACGCAGAACCATGAGCAGAAACGCGACCAGGACCCCGCCGACTGCGACTGGCAAAGCCGACAGCGGCAGCGCCGCCTCGGCGCCGATGTGAACTGGGCGCAGCACCACGAACGCAAGCGCCGACAGTCCGACAGCGATTAGGATCCCGCTCGGCGCTCCGAGCACCGACGGCACGCGCGGCTCGACCTCGAGGTTGCGCAGCACGAACCGGATTCCCTGCGGAAACAGCAGCGCCTTCAGTCCGATCGTGACCGCCCCGAGCACGTACAGGGAGCTGCCGCCGTGTCCGGACGCGGCAGTCGCGAACGCCAGCGCGGCCACCACCAGCGACCCCAGGGCGTACAGCCGAAGCTGCTCCCACACGTCCTGAGAGCGCAGCAGCCCGAACTCCAACAGCAGCACCAGCACCGCTGTGATCGTCGCGATCGCACCGAATACCGTCAGCTGGCCGTCACCGAAGCTCGGCTCAAACAGGAAGATCACTACCGCCAGGATCGCGAGCATGAAGCTCGCGACCGTGAACTCAGGAATCTTGTAAAGACGCAGCTTCGCAAAGCTCGACTCAATCACGACCACCACCGCTCCGACCCCGAGCGCCTTGACGAACAGCAGTCCGATCGCAAGCAGCACGCGGTCAAGCCGGCCGGTGCTCGCCAGACCCCACGGGACGACGAGCACGTTGACGAAGATCGTGTACAGCAGCAGCTGCTTGACGTAGGAGCCCCAGCGCAGAAACGCCAACCCGGGCCCGGAGTGCTCGGCCACGCGGCCCTCCTCGATCTGCCCGAACTCCAAGGTCGAGCCGTGGTTCTCGACCGGGATCCGCCCGGTCTCGGTCAGCACGAGCATGAAGAACGCCGCGATCATCAACAGGTGACTCGGCCGCACCACCTGGACCGTGGAAGACCTCAGGGTGGCGCCGAATGCATACGGGAGATCCGTATGGGTGGTCAGCGCGAGCACGAACGTGACGAAGATCACCGTCGGCTCATTCAGCGCCCCGAATGACCGCAGGCGACTTGACCCCAGCTGCGCGTACGGGCTGCCACTATCGATGGCCGCGATCGAGACCGCAAAACTCGCCAGGGCAAGAATCAACCCCACGGCGAAGAAGTCGCCGATGTAGCCCAGCGGCAGAGGGAAATTGGTCAACGCCGGAATCAGCAATGGGATCGTCGCGAACGCCGCGAAGCTCACATACGGTGCCGCGCG
Organism: uncultured Solirubrobacterales bacterium; assembly: GCA_964194275.1. Lineage (GTDB taxonomy): Bacteria > Actinomycetota > Thermoleophilia > Solirubrobacterales > Solirubrobacteraceae > Palsa-465. The sequence continues at coordinate 859 of CAXMLR010000302.1, read as the reverse complement.
AAACACCGGGCCGGCCGGCGCCGGCAGCACCGTCTCCTTGCGCAGCAGCTTGAGGATGTCGTAATAGGGCTGCAGCACCCTCGGCCCGCGGCGCTGCTGAACTACCGCCTCGGCCCGCGCGATGATCCCGCCCACCAGTGGCGCCAGGGCGAGGATCGTCACGACCTGGAGCACCTGCACGGCCCAGTCGGGAAGCGTCGGCACAGCCTTGAAAGCTCCTCTCGCGTAAACGTCGTTGGCGCGAAAGGAGCCATCAGCCCAAACCTGCCGGGCGGTTCGAGGTTCCGTTACCGGGAACCCACCAGAGCTCCATCTGGCATCCGATAGCCTACTACAGAGACACAGCAGTTGGCTCAGATCGCGTCGAACATCAAGGCTCGGTCTGAACGACCCGAGCCGCTAGAACATCAACACCGGGCGGCTGACCGGCGCCATACTCGACGAAGTCGAGCAGCAGGGCAGTCAATTGTCCATATCGTGTGACGATGTCCAGCGACGCCGAGCCGCTCGTGATGCTCCATGGCTGAACTGCTCGCGGTGGACCATTCGTCAATCCCCGCCGCGCGTCCTCCGGGTACGTGCTCACGCTCGGCGATGGGCGGCGGATCCTGATCTACGCAGGCGGAGGTACGTTCGAGCGTCTCGGCCGGCCCGCCGTCGAGGCGGCCGAACTCGATCTCGTGCTGCTCACTCATCTGCACATCGATCACAGCGGCGGTCTGGCTCCGATTGTCTTCTCCGCCTTCATGGAGGGCCGAACCGAGCCGCTCACCGTGGTCGGACCCACGGCACGAGACGGTCAGCCGGGAGCGAGCCGGTTCTGCGAGGCGCTGTGCGGTGTTTCTGAGTTCGTGATAGA
>CAXMLR010000301.1:0-2902 GCA_964194275.1 uncultured Solirubrobacterales bacterium | reverse complement strand
TTGATGATCAGCTCCTTCTTGCGGTCGATGATCTTGAGGTAGCCGTCGCTGTCGAGCTCCCCGATGTCGCCCGTGTACAGCCACCCATCTGCATCGATCGTCTTGGCGGTCTTCTCGGGCTCGTTGCGGTAGCCACCCATCACGATCCCGCCGCGCACGAGCACCTCGCCGTCCTGCGCGATCCTGACCTCGACTCCCGGCAGTGGCTTGCCTACGGTCCCGAACTTCAGGCCGTCGGCCGGCATCAGCGTGGCGACGCACGAGAGCTCTGACATCCCCCATACCTCGCAGATCGGAATCCCGAGGGCCGCGAAGAATTCGAATACGGCCAGTGGGGCGGGCGCGGCGCCGATCATGTAAGACTCGCAGCGATCAAAGCCGAGCTTGGCCCGCACGGCGGAGAAGATCCGCTCGTCGGCCAGGCGGTATGCGTCGAGTTCCTCAGGGCTGACGGTCTCCCCCCGCTGCTCGAACCGGACCTTGCGTATCCCCAGTCCGAGCGCCTGCTCGACGGCCCGTCGCCTGTCCGGGTCCGGTTCGGCCGCGAACTCCGCTTGCAGGGCCGACATCAGCTTCTCCCACATCCGCGGAACGCTTCCGAATCGCGTCGGGCGGGCGTCGACCACGTGCGCAAACACCTGGCCCGGATCGGGACAGGTCGTGATGGTGAAGCCCCAGATCATCTGCGCGTAGTGGACGAGGCCGCGATCGGCGATGTGGGCGTTGGGCAGAAATGAGATGACCGAACCGTCGTCCGAGCGCCATCCCGTCGCTTCGTGCAGGGCGCGGCACTGCGCGAGCTCGTTGGCGTGGGTGATCTGCACGCCCTTGGGAGGTCCGGTGGTCCCGGAGGTGTAGATCAGCGTGAGCACGTCCTCGGGAGCGACGGCGCGCCAGGCGGCCTCGAGGTCGAAGCTGGGATCTGGCGTGAGCGCCTCGAGCTCCGCCAACGAGATCACGTCCTCCGGCGCGTCGTCGATGACGATCAGATGCTCGATCGAGTCAGCTTCGGCGATCGCCTCCCGCGCCGCGTTCAGAAAGGCCGCCTCCACGACCATGATCCGGTTGGCGGCGTCGCTCAGCAGGTACGCGATCTGCTCCGGCGAGGACGTGTTGTAGATCGAGAACGGGGCGCCGCCGAGGTGCATCACCGCGGTGTCGAGCAGGTGGAACTCGGGCCGATTGGTGAGCATGAAGCCGACGGTGTCGCCGCGGCGAACGCCGAGGGCGTGGAAGCTGCCGGCCAACCGGCGAACCCGCTCGGAGTACTCGGCGAAGCTGATCTGCACACCGTCGCCGATGGTGCGCAACGCCGCCGTGTCGGCCCGCTCGGCGACCACGAGCTGAAATGCCTCGCACATGCTGCGGGCCTTCAGTGGGCGTGGCGGCGCCTGCGCGGGCCGGATCTCGAGAACGCCCTCCATCGTCGGGCCTACATCTATCACCCGCCGCGGGCGATCGCTAGTCCGCACCGCTAGAGCGAGACGGTCCGTCCGGCCTGGAATCCCTCCCCGGCGACGATCTCGTCGACCACCGCGCGCGGCACCGCCGTGTCGGTGGTGATCGCCATCGCGGCGAAGCGGCGGTCGCCGTCCTCGCCCTCACCCGGCTGCCGACCGACGGCCGCGGAGACGATGTTGACGCCGTGCGAGCCAAACGTCGTCCCGACCCGCCCGATCATGCCGGGCAGGTCCTGGTAGCGCAGCAGCGTGATGTGATCCTCGAGCTGCACGTCGAAGCGCTGATCCCATGCCTCGAGCAGATGTGGGCGGTTCCGACGCCCGATCAGGGTGCCCACCACCCGTACCCGGGTCTCGCCGCAGCGCAGCGTGACGCGCACGAGGTCGGTGTAATCCCTCACCCCGCTGCTCTTGGTCTCCGCGATCCGAATCCCGCGCTCCTCGGCGATCGCGGGAGCGTTGACCTCGTTGACCTCCTCCTCGGTGTGCTCGCGGAGCACGCCGAGCAGCACCTGGATCGACAGCAGACGGGTGTCCCGTTCGGCGATCCGGCCGAGGAACTCGGTTTCGACCGCGTCGACCGAGGACCCCTCGGAGAGCGTGATGGCGATCCGCCCGAGCGAGCGACAGAGGGGCACGAACGGTCCCAGCACCTCCATGTCCTCAGCCGGGATCGCCGGCACGTTCACCGCGCTCGTGACGACGCCGCCGGTCAGCGCGGCGATCACCTGCTCCGCCGCCTGGTAGCCGGCGCGGTCGGTGGCCTCGGCGGTCGAGGCGCCGAGGTGGGGCGTGACGATCACGTTCGGGTACCCGAACAGCGGGTGCTCGGTCACCGGTTCGGAGCGAAACACGTCAAGCGCTGCGCCGGCGACCTTCCCGGAGTCGAGCGCCGCCTTGAGGGCCTCCTCGACCACGAGTGGACCGCGGGCCACGTTGAGGATGCGCACGCCGTCCTGGCATTTGGCCAGCGCCTCGGCGTCGAGCCAACCCTCGGTATCCGGGGTGTTCGGTAGGTGCAGGGTGATGAAGTCCGCATTGGCATACACGTCATCGGACGCCGCCACCTTTCCCACCCCCAACTCTCGGTAGCGTTCGGCGCCGACATAGGGATCGAACGCGATCACGTGCATTCCGAACCCGCGGGCGCGTTGCGCGACCAGCTGGCCGATCCGCCCGAAGCCGAGAATCCCGAGCGTCTTCTCATAGAGCTCGACGCCGGAGAACTTGGACCGTTCCCACTTCCCGGAGGTCAACGACGCGTGCGCCTGGGGGATGTTCCGCGCCAGCGCCAGGAGCAGCGCCATTGTGTGCTCGGCGGCGGTGATCACGTTCGACTGTGGCGCGTTGGCGACGACGATCCCGCGCTTGGTCGCGGCCGGAACGTCGACGTTGTCGACGCCGACGCCGGCCCGGCCGACCGCGCGCAGGCGGGTGGCGCG
>CAXMLR010000300.1:0-4343 GCA_964194275.1 uncultured Solirubrobacterales bacterium | reverse complement strand
ATCGGCGCCAACGACGTCACCAACCCCGCGGCCAAGAACGAGCCGGGATCGCCGATCTACGGGATGCCGATCCTCGAGGTCGATAAGTCCGCTGCGGTGATCGTGCTCAAGCGATCGATGGCCTCGGGCTTCGCCGGGATCGACAACCCGTTGTTCTATGACCCCAAGACCTCGCTGCTGTTCGGCGACGCCAAAGCGTCAGTGAGTGAGATCACCGCTGAGGTCCAAGCGCTCTGACCCAGGACTCGCCGCAGGTCTGGTGCGTGGGATTGATCACGCCGGGGTTTCCACGGTGCGCCTCTGCGGATAGAGTCGGAACAGCCGCGGAGCGCGCCACCCGAGCAGCAACTTGCTCGGTGCCGGCCGGCCGCCCCTGTGACACCGAAGACGAGGAGCGACCATGGATCCCAATCGGCTGACCGCTATCCCGCTGTTCTCCCACCTTGGGCCCGACGAGGCCAAGCGCTTGGCCACGTTCGCCACCGAGACGAGCGTGGCCGAAGGCCAGATCCTGATGAAGGAGGGCGACTACGCGACCGAGCTCATCGCGATCGAGGAGGGCACTGCCGACGTTATCCGGGAGGAGAAGAAGCTCGCCTCGCTGAAGAAAGGCGACCTGATCGGCGAGATGGGCCTGCTCTCCCGTGAGCCCCGCAACGCGGACGTGATCGCCACCTCGCCGATGCGGGTGATCAAGCTGACCCACTGGGAGATCCGCCGGATGTCCGAGGACACCGTGAACCGGATCAAGCAGATCATCGCCGAGCGCCAGAAGGCCGGCGTCGCCGATCCGGCGCACAAGGAGTAGGTCAGCCCGGCGGAGTCGAGGCGAGCGCGGCCAGCACCGTTGCGGTCGCCTCCCGCAGGGCCTGCTGCTCGGTGTCAAGCACGAGCTCGGGCGCGAGCGGGACCTCGTATGGGCTCGAGATCCCCGTGAATTCGAGAATTTCGCCCGCAAGCGCGCGTTTGTAGAGGCCCTTGGGGTCGCGACGGATGCACTCCTCCAGGCTCGTCTTGACGAATACCTCGGTGAACCCGCCCCCGATTATCCGCCGCGCGTCGCTGCGCTGGCGCCGCAGCGGCGAGATCATCGCGACGACGACGATCCCTCCCTTGCGGCAGTGTTCGGCTGCGAGCAAAGACACCCGCTCCACGTTCAGATCGCGGTCCGCGGACGAGAAGCCAAGATCACGCGACACGCTGGCGCGGATCACGTCGCCGTCGAGCAGGAGCGGGTCGCGACCCAGGTTGCGCAGCTCCTCCACGATCCGCTCCGCGATCGTCGACTTCCCTGCACCGGGTAACCCAGTGAGCCAGATCACCCGACCCTGGCGGGCAGGAGCGTCTTGGCTCACGTGGGGGCGGGGCGACGGACGGGTGCATTCACGGCGGACCAATGCGATTTGTTCAAGCTGGTCGATCTGGCTACTACCGAGACAAGAATGGGTTAACGTCAACGTCGGCCAGCATATTCCTTCTCGCCGCAGAAGTTTCTGATACCTTTCGGCCCGCCGAGTCCCCGGCCATGCCGCCCCGGGGAGCGGGGAACCCAAGAAGTTTTGGGGCGAGTCTCGCGGTGATCCGTGAGAAGCGCTCGATTTCCGAGCGCTAGCCCGTCAGCTAACCCCGCAGGCACCAGGCGCGTCGTGCAACACCGCACCCGCGGAAGGTCCTGCGTGTTCGCTTTCAGCAGCTTTCAACCCAAGAAGATGTGCAACGCCGGTGCCGCCAGGGTGACGGCACGCGGCACGGTCGAAGTTCGTCGGGTCATGACTCGGTCACGTCGCCTGTTTGCGCTGCTCGCGCTCTGCCTGCTCGTTCCCGCCGCAAGCGCGACCGCGGCGTCGGGAGGGGCGGGGATCGCCCCCGTCCAGAAGCCGCGAGGCTTCGACAGCGCCGCGGTCGTGTATTCGACCTTCTCCCGCACGCTGCGCAAGGGCGAGAGCGGCCAGGATGTGAAAACGCTGCAGACATGGCTGAGCGAAGTTGGGTTCACCGTCTCGGAGACCGGCTACTTCGGGAACATGACTCAAGGCGCCGTCAAGCGCTTTCAGCGCGCCAACCGCTTGACTCCTGCCAGCGGCTCGGTCGGCGCGCTGACTGCCGCGAGGCTGTTCGCGGCGGTCAGGAAGATCACCAAGAGCTCCGGCGTGTTCAGTGCGTCTCAGGGGAGCTCCGGCAGCTGGGTGTTCCCCTTGCGGCCGATCAGCCGGGTGGTGTCGCCCAGCAGCTGGTCGCTCGACCAGGGCGTCGACATCGCGACGAACGGCAGCGCCTGCGGCTCGAAGGTGGTCGAGATCGCCGTCACCTCTGGCACCATCGTGCAGGAGGGAATCAGCGGATTCGGGCCCGACGCCCCGATTCTGAAGGTCGACAGTGGTCAGTACGCAGGCCGCTACATCTATTACGGCCACGCCGCACCCGCGCTGGTCCCGGTCGGGACGCATGTCAGCACCGGCCAGCCGATCGCCGAGGTCGGGTGCGGGCAGGTCGGGATTTCCTCCGGTCCGCACGTCGAGATCGGGATCAGCGATCCCGGCGGCCCGACGTGCTGCCCGGGCGGCGAGACAGCCCAGGAGATGCACGACATCCTCATCGGGCTCTACCGCCAGGCCGGCGGTAGATAGCACCGCGCCGGACGGCGGCGGTTGCGCTAGCCGGGACCCGCTTTGGGGCCCGCCGCCCCAAGTAGGCTGCACTCATGATCTCCCGGGAGCGCGCGATCGAGGCGTTGACCGGCGAGCGCTTTGACATCGTCGTCATCGGGGGTGGGATCACGGGCGCGGGGGTCGCGCTCGACGCCGCATCCCGTGGCTACAGCGTCGCGCTGGTCGAGAAGGCCGACTTCGCCTCCGGCACCAGCAGCCGCTCCTCCAAGCTGGTCCACGGAGGCCTGCGCTATCTGCAGAACTTCGATCTGGGGCTGGTCCGAGAGGCGCTGCTCGAGCGACAGCTGATGGTCAGGCTCGCGCCCCATCTCGTCCGGCCGCTGGCGTTGGTGGTGCCGGCGTTCGACGGCGCGCGCCCGGACCGCCTGGTCGGAATCGGGCTGAACATGTACGACGTAATGGCGACGCCGCGGCTGCGGGGGCGCCGGGCCACCCGGCGGGCCGCCGCGGCCGCCGGCGAGGAGGCCGACAGCGACTGGAGCCCCGCGCGGCACCGCGTCATCTCCGGCGAAGAGGTGGTCGAGCTGCTGCCCGCCCTGGCTAGGCGCGACCCGAGCGGCGGCTACCTGTTCTACGACTGCCAGACCGACGACGCTCGCCTGGTCCTGACCGTGCTGGGCGAAGCCGAGCGCTTCGGGGCGATTTGTGTCAACCGTGTCGAGGTCACCGAGCTCGCCCGCGACGACGGACATGGAACCGGGGTCGCGGTGCGTGACCACGAGACGGGCGCCCAGTTCACCGTCCAGGCCGACAATGTGGTCAACGCCACCGGCGTGTGGGCGGACCGGATCCGGCCCGAGGAGCTGCACTCGGAAGCCGAGGTGCCGCGGATCGCGCCCAGCCGCGGGACGCACGTGATCCTCACCCAGGAGGATCTCCCGCTGGTGGCAGGCGCGATCATCCCGGCTGCGGAGGGGCGCTCGGTGTTCGCACTGCCGTGGCTCGGGCGCAGCTTGATCGGCACGACCGACAACAACTACGAAGGTGACATCGACCACGTCCGGCCCGCCGAGCAGGACATCGCCTACCTGCTTGAGGCCACGAACAGGTTCTTCGGCACCAGCCTTGGGCCCGACCAGCTGACCGGCGCCTACGCCGGCGTGCGGCCGCTGATCTCAACCGCCGACACGCGCAAATCCGTCGACATCTCACGCAAGGCCGAGCTGTATGAGACCTCGAGTGGTCTGATCACGATCACCGGCGGGAAACTGACCACGTGGCGGCGGATGGCCAAGCTCGCCATCGACCGCGTGGTCGAGCGCGACGGCCGACAGGCGCCGTGTCGGACTCACGAAATCCCGCTCGGCCAGCCGATCGATGCTGATCGCCTGCCGCGGATCGAGGGCGTGCGCGAGGAGGCTTACGCCGCCCTCGCCGCTCGCTATGGGCATGCCGCCAAAGAGGTCCTGGAGACGGCGGCCGACCGCGGCGAGCTAGCTCAGCCGATCGTCGAGGGCCTGCCCGACCTGCTGGCCGAGGCGCCCTTCTCGGCGCGTCACGAGCAGGCGCGCACGGTCGCCGATGTGCTGCTGCGGCGGACCCGCCTCGGGCTGCTGGCTGGGCGGGAGCTATGCGCTGCCGGCCACGCCGCGCCGACACGGGTCGCCCGGGCGATGGCGGCCGAGCTGGGCTGGGAGGAGGGGCGGGGGGCGCTGGAGGGCGAGCGCTTCCGGG
>CAXMLR010000299.1:0-3041 GCA_964194275.1 uncultured Solirubrobacterales bacterium | reverse complement strand
GACCCAGCTCGGTGCGGGTCCGCTCGGCCCACCGCGTGGCGCCGGCAGCCTCAAATATCGCTAGCGCAGGCTCAAGCGCTTCACGCGCCCCGCGCTTGCGGCTCTGGCGCCGCAGCGCGCTCCCGTACGCGAGCAGCGTCCGCGCCCGCTCGAGCGGTCGGTCCTGGCGCCCGTGCTCGGTGAGCGCGCGCTCGAATGCTGCGAGCGCCGCAGCGGGTTTGGCACGCGCATCCGCGATCAGCCCGGCGCACCGCGCCGTGAGTGCCAGCACCCAGGGTCGTCCAAGCGCGTCGGCCACGTCGTCGAGCTCGGCCGCCAGGGCCGCCGCGCGCTGCAGCTCGCCCGTGGCCGCGAGCGCCTCGACCCCGTTTGCCAGCATCGGAAAGCGCGCGACGGAGCGGACCCCGCCCCGAGCGGCGAGCTCCCGGGCGCGCAGCAACGCGCCCGCGGCGGCCTCGTGCCGGCCGGCGGACAGCTCGGCGGCGCCGAGCGCCGTCAGATTTCCGATCAGAAACAGCCCGTGGCCGGTGCGCTCGGCGAGCTCTAGGCCCTCGCGCGCCGCCGCGGTCGCCTCGTCGACCCGCCCCAGCCAGCCAGCGGCCACCGCGGTCGGCCACAGTGCACCCGCTCGCTGGCCGGCGTCAACGGCGAGCTCGAGGTAGCGCCCCGCGAGCGTCAGGCCGCGGGCCGGGAACCCGAGCCCGGTCTCGAGCGGGCTCAGATACGCGAGGGCGTGCATCAGTAGCCAGGGGTCCCCGCGCTCGGTCGCAGATTGCAGCATGCGCTCGAGCGGGACGCGCGCCTGCTCGAGTTCTCCCGCCCACAGCAGCACCAAGCCTTCCAGCGCGGCGACCCCGGTCTCAGACTACGCCCACGGCCGTTCGCGAGGCTCTCGCGAGTCGAGCTTCAGCGCGCGCTCGAGCAACGGGCGCCAGCCAGGGCTTCCGCGCGCCGCTTCGACGAGGCTGCGCGTCGCCGCCGCGGTGGCCTCGCCGGCCGCATCGGTTCCCGCCGCCAGGCGCAGCGTCGCTTGCGCATGGCGCCCGGCACAGCGTGCGTCCCCTTGCCCGAGTCGAATCCACGCCAGCTTGTGGTGAAGGTCGGCGCGCAGGGCTCTCGGCGCAGCCGGCTCGCGGAGAGCACGTCGGTACAGGAGCACGGCCTCGTCGGTGCCTTCGGTATCACCGGCCACCGTCCCGAGCACCGCGAGCGCGCGCACTCGCGTCTGCACGTCTGCCTGCGCGGTCAGTACCTCATTGGCACGTGCGGCGGCCGTGGTGAGATTGCCGGCACGGTGATAGTGCTCAGCGGCGGCGAGCGCACGTGAGCTTCGCTCTGCGCCGGGGGGCGTGAGGCGCGCGGAAAGGTCGCACAGCTCGGCAGCCGCGTCCGGCGAGCCGCGGTCGCGTGCGTAGCGGGCGGCGTCGTCGAGCTGCCGCGCGACCTCGACGTCGAGGCCGGTGGTGGCGAGCGCCAGATGCCGGGCGCGGGCCTCCACGTCGTCCACGATCTCGCTTAGCCTCGCGTGCACCTCGCGACGCTCCCGCGCGGTCGCGTCGTCGTAATGAATCGACGCAAGTAGCGGGTGCATGAAGCGCACACGCCCTCCCGACAGCTCGAGCACACCCACGGCCACCGCCTCGGTGATCGCCTCGTCCGAGTGTGCCGAGACCCGCGCCAGCAGCGCCGGGGTGGGGCGCGCGAGCGCGGCAACCGCGAGTAGCACCGAGCGGGTCCGCGGCTGCAACCGCCCGAGCCGAGCGCGCACGAGGTCGCGCACGTTGCCGGGCACGGGCAGTTGCTCGTGCGGTGGGGGCTCGGATCCGAGCGTGGTCAGCTCACGGCCAATCTCGAGCGCGAAGAATGGATTGCCGCCGCTCGTTTCATGCAGCCGGATCAGTGTCGGGCGCGAAAGTTCCAGTCCCAGCCTGGCGCGCAGCAGCTCATGCAGCGCCCCCAGGCTGAGGGGTTCCAGGCGGAGTCGCAGCACACGCTCGTCCCCGAGGATGCGCTCGAGCTCCCGCGTACCCCGGACGTCAGGTTCGATCCGGCGTGTGGCCACCACGGCGATCGGCTCGGTTCGCAGCCGCCGGAGCACGAACTGCAGAGCGGACGCCGATGGCCCATCGAGCCACTGGAGATCGTCGATTGCGACCAGCACCGGACCGCTCGCCGCCAGCGCCCGGAGCGTCCCCAGCATCCCCACCCCGATGGTCCGGCGATCGGCCGTGCCGAGTTCATCCTCGCTCTCACGCCGCAGCAGGACGATCTCCAGCGCGCGCCGCTGGGGACTGGGCAGCGCCGACAGCGCCTCGTCGATTTCCCCGTCGAGGAGATCCCCGAGCGCGGCGAACGACAACTGCACCTCCGAGCCCACTGGTGCGCACGCAAGCACGCGGAAGCCCAACTCGCCCGCCGAGTCGAGCGATCGCCGCCACAGCGCCGTCTTGCCGATGCCCGCGGTGCCCTCGAAGACGATCGCGCGGGCGCCGGCGCGGACGCCGTGGAGCGTCTCCAGAACCACTCGGAGCTCAGCCTCCCGCGCGATTAGCTGCTCAGGCGTTCGAAGCCACCTTCAGGTCGCCGCTGTTGCGCCCGGACGCCCGATCCAGCGGCCCCCCGGCCAGATGCTAAGACTATCCCGACGACTCGGCGCAGGACAGAGGCAAGGCATGTTCCGCCGCGTCGGCCGTTGAGGATCCCTCAGTGGCTTCAGTCCGCATGGCACGGGTCGATCGTTAAGAGGAAGGGGCCCCCGTGTCCCGAATGTCAGCAAGCGCGCGCCTGGCGGTGGTCGTGCTGGTTCCGGCTCTTGCGTCTGTCGCTAGCCCTGGGGCTGTAGATGGCTGCGCGGCGGGCGAGAAGGCTGGTTGGTGCCGCCAAGCCTCCATCACCACCCGGGCCGACACTGCCGCTCGGCAGGCCTCCGGAGAGGCGATGACTGGTCCTGCGCGGCAGCTATCTGCCGGTGCGCTCGCGGTGGCTGCATCCCGGCCAGCAGCAGGGCCGGCGCTGGCCTTCCTCCAGCTCCTCTTGGGTCC
>CAXMLR010000298.1:0-1627 GCA_964194275.1 uncultured Solirubrobacterales bacterium | reverse complement strand
CCCCGCCAACGACAACGCAACAGCGCCCCCCGGTCCCTATGAGCGCCTCGCCCTTCTCCTGGCGCAGGCCATACGCAGCGGCCAGACAGCTCAGGAGGTGGGACGCGAGGCCGGCCGCCGTGACGGCCGCGGGAGAACCCCGACAGGCGATCCGTTGGACACGCTCGAGGGCGAGATGGTCCAGCAAGGCTTCGAGCCCGCCCGCCGGAAGTCGGGCCGCGACGTCCAGCTCGTCTTCGGGCGCTGTCCGTTCCGGGCCGTAGCCATCGCCGATCCGGCCATCGTCTGCCAACTCCATCTCGGCATGGCCGAGGGCCTAGCCGAGGAACTCGGAGGCATCGAGGTGGCCCGCTTGACACCACGCGATCCTCGCCGGGCCGGTTGTCTGCTCAGCCTGCGCTGTCCTGACCGAGCCGACCAAGACGGCTCGCACCCAGACCGATAGTCCCTTTGTCGTCTTCAGGCGCTCACACGGAGAGGCGGACGAGGTCGCACACGGGCTGCGGACTGTCGTCGTCCTCGTACCCGGCGAACGGCCGTCTCTGGAACCTCGGATGGACCTTCGCGGTCGTCCACAGCTCACCCGCCCGCCATGGCTCGGCCACGCGGCCCCAAGCTCGTAGGCCCCGCCGAGGATCACGGACTCCCCCATACCCGTCCCCAACGGCGTCCCCGCCGGGCAGGTTCACAACGAACAGCACCCTCCAGGCCAGGACCGACAGAGATGTGCAAGCGCGGAAGCAGCGCTAGGCCATCAGAGACTCCCCGCGGATCGGCGCAGCGAGCCAGTGTCTGCCATTGACTGCGATACACCCGTACGGCGATGGGGTCAACGGGAACGATGGCCAGCCCGCTTGGGCGGCCTGGCGCCGCCGGGGCGGCCGCCGTCGAGTGATCTCATCCGTGCGGCAGCCAGCCGGATGAACACCGCTCCCGGGAAGGTGTTGTGGCGCGGATGGAGCGAGGCCATCTCAGGCATGACGTCATCGGTCGCGTCCGCTGGCCACCGCAGTACGCAACAACTGGATGGCAGTGTTGGCATCCTCGGGTTTCTGTCGGGCGTCGAGCGCTCACGCCATCGAGGCTACCGGCGCCCCTCGTCCAGGCGACGGGCTGGTCATCGCCCGGATGTCCACAGACGACGTCCGCATCACCCGTTCCCGGCGATCAAGTCACCCCACGGTCATCGCAAGACCCATGCCGTGGAGTTGACGCGAAGTGCCAGCGGGCGCTGGCGGCTGGGCAGTGACTGGGCGAGGCCGCGTTCGCCACTGTTCCGCACGACGGCGCCGGAGAGTCGGACTGAGGGCCCGCGCCGGGGAGCCCCGTGCTGTTCGGGACGTAGTATCCTCGGCCTTGGTACCCGCGATCCACGCGGGGCGGGTTCCACTGTGCTGGTCACCTTCGAGTCTCCCGCAAGCTTTCGACCGCTGCGTGGAGCAAGAAGGTACGTCCTACCGGAGTGGTTCAGCGACGATCACATCCGGGCTCGATGGACCGCCAGGGACGTCCTGAACGCACTGGAACGTCATTCATGCTCGCATCCCGTGGGGTGCCTGAAGTCCGTCATCCCTTTGACCAGGGAGTTCGCGACGACTTACGACCGAGCTACGGTGCCCAGTTCTGG
>CAXMLR010000297.1:0-4951 GCA_964194275.1 uncultured Solirubrobacterales bacterium | reverse complement strand
CCACCGCTCTCGAGGACCTAGAGGCGGGCGTGCTCAGGGTTCTCCACGATCAGAGCTTCCTCGATGACCCGACGCGGCTGCTGCGGCTCGCCCGCTACGCCGCCCGCTTGCATTTTCACGCTGAGCCGCGCACGGTGAGACTCGCGAACGCCGCGGTGGCGGGCGGCGCCGTGGCGACGGTGAGCGGGCCGCGCCTGGGCTCGGAGCTCCGGTTGCTCGCGGGGGAGCCCGACCCACTTGCGGCGATGGGCGCGCTCGCGGATCTGCGCGTTGACACCGCGGTGGATCCCGACTTCGGGCTGGAGGACCCGGGGCTAGCGGCCCGAGCTCTCGCCCTACTACCGGGGGACGGCCGTCGCGACCGGCTCGTGCTGGCGGCGGCCGCTCATCGGATCCCGACCCCGCGGCTGGCTGCGCTGCTCGCGTGGCTGTCGTTCAGCGCCGGCGATCGGGACGCCATCAGGGACGCCGCCACGCGCGCAGCAACGATGTCCGATGCGCTGGCGCGGGCCACGCGTCCGTCCGAGATCGCCGCCGCGGCCGCCGGCGCCTCCCCGGAGCTGATCGCGTTCGCCGGAGCGTTGGGTGCGAGTGGCCCGGCGCGGGATTGGCTCGCGCGCCTGCGCCACGTCCGCCTGGCGATCGACGGGTCGGACCTGCTCGCGGCCGGGCTCCGGAGCGGACCGGCCATCGGACAGGGCCTGCGGGCGGCGCTGGCGGCCAAGCTCGACGGACGCACACCCGACCCTGAATCCGAGCTCGCTGAGGCGCTGCGCGCGGTTCGGGCGAGCGGGTAGCCTGCGCCGATGCTGGCGATGCCGAACGCACTCCAGTGGGCTGGCGAGAGTGGCCACTACGAGGTGTACTACGTAACCGTCACCGATCCCGGGAGCGGGGTGGGGTTCTGGATCCGCCTCTCGCTGCTTGCCCCGGCGCCCGGCGGCGGGCCCGCCACCGTGGCGCTGTGGCTGCTGGCCATGGATCCGCGCCCCGGGCGTGCGCCCGTCTTCGGCCGCAAGCGCACCTTCGGAATCGAGGCGCTGCACTCGCAGGCGGAGCCATACAGGCTGGGCATCGATCAAGCGGTGCTGACCAACAGCGGCACGAGTGGCGGTTTCGATGACGTCGAATGGGACCTGCGCTGGCTGCCGGGCGTGCGCAGCTACGAGCACGTTCACCCGGTTCTGCGCCGCGCCGCAGTGGCCGAGACTGTGCTGGTGCTCCCCCACGCCGACCTCGCGATCGATGGCACCATCAGCTTTGGCGGAGAGCGGGTGGAGCTGGCCGGGGCGCGCGGCGGCCAGGCGCACCTGTGGGGGTCAAAGCACGCCAGCGCGTGGGCCTGGGTGCACTGCAACGACTTCACCACCGTCGAGGGCGAAGCGGTGCCGGGGGCCTTCGTCGACAGCGTCTCGGTCAAGGTGCTCCGCGCCGGGCGTGAGTTCGGCCCCAACACGCCGGTGGTGGGAAGGATCGACGGCCAGGATTTTCACTCGAGAACCCCGCTGCGCGTGCTCACCAATCCCAGCACGTTCGCGCTGACCGGCTGGCGCTTCGAGGCGGTCGAGGGAAAGCGCAAGCTGATCGGGCAAGTCGATGCGCCGCGTGCGCAGTTGGCGGGGGTCACCTACCACGACCCCGACGGCGAGCGCGCCTACTGTTACAACACCGAGGTGGCGTCGATGCGGCTGCACGTGCTCGAGCGCTCCCGCGGCACCGGCGGTTGGTCTCATCGCACCACGTTGACGGCGCCAGGCCGGGCGCACTTCGAGTACGCCCAGCGTTCCCCGGTCCCCGGTATCGAGCTGCTCACCTCGTGAAGCTGCCCGAACCGTTCTTCCAGGTGGACGAGCACGTGGCGGTCGAGCTCGCGGGCGCGCGAGCGCTGTTCACCACGCGCCGCGGCGGGGTGTCAGAAGGGCCGTACGAGAGCCTCAACCTCGGTCGCAGGACCGAGGACAGTCCGAGGTCGGTGGAGCGCAACCGGAGCAAGCTGGCGCACGGCTTGGGCGTGCGGTTCGCGTTTGGGCGCCAGGTCCATGGCGCCCACGTCCGGCGCGTGCGCAGCCCGCCAGCACCCGATGTGCCCCCATCCGAAGGCAGCCTGATCGACGCTGACGGTCAGGTGACGACGCTGGGCGGGGTCGCGCCGATGGTCCTGACCGCGGACTGCCTCCCGGTCGCCCTGGCCGGAGGGGGCGCGGTGGCCATGATCCACGCCGGCTGGCGTGGGCTCGCGGCCGGGGTCGTGGGGGAGGGAGTGGCGGCGATCCGCGAGCTGGCCGGCGACGCCCCGCTGACCGCCGCGATCGGACCCGGAGCGGGACCGTGCTGCTACGAGGTCAGCGAGGAGATTCACGCAACGTTCGCCGCCCGAGCGGCTGACGAGCGGCGAGGTCCGAACCTCGATCTTAAGGCCATTGCTGCGCTCGAGCTGGCCCGGGCCGGGGTGAAGGAGGTGCACGACGTGGGCCTGTGCACGATCTGCTCTGATCCCGCGTTGTTCTTCTCGCATCGACGCGACCACGGCGTGACGGGACGACAGGCGGGCATCGGTTGGTTGAGCTGATCAGCGATCTCGATGCGGCCACCGTCCGGCACAACCTCGAACGTGCGCGGGAGCAGATCGCGGCAGCCGGTCGTGAGCCCGGCGAGGTGCAGATCCTGGCCGCGGTCAAGTACGTGCCGCTCGAGGCGCTCGGCGCGCTCGCCGACGCGGGGGTGGAGCTGGTCGGCGAGAACCGCGCGCAGGCGCTCGTGGCCAAGGCGGCGGCCTATCCGGGCCGCTTCACCTGGGACTTCATCGGCCACCTGCAGAGCCGCAAGGTGCGCCAGGTGCTGCCGCTGGTCCGCTACCTGCATGCGGTGGCCAGCGATTCCGTGCTCGAGCAGCTGAGACGTCACGGGCTCCCGCAGACCGAGATCATGGTGGAGGTGAACGTCGCCGGGGAACCGGGGAAGAGCGGCGTGGCGATAGCCGAACTGGACGGCTTTCTGGAGCGGTGCCCGGTCAAGGTCGTCGGCCTGATGACGATGCCGCCGCTGGCCAGAACCCCCGAGGACAGCCGTCCCCATTTTGTAACGCTTCGACGCCTGGCCGAGCGTCACAACCTGCCTCAACTGTCGATGGGCACCAGTCAGGATTACCTCGTCGCCGTGCAGGAGGGAGCGACAATCGTGCGGCTCGGCACGAGCCTCTTCGTGCGCGCACGTTGAGAAGGGCGCCCGGAGCGTCATAATCAGGGGAGGGAAACTCCCGAGCTCAGCGAAACTCCCTCCAACCATGGCCTTCCGCGATACCTGGCACCGCACGCTCGTCTACTTCGGCCTAGCCGAAGACGCCGCCTATGAAGAGGAGGCGGTGGAGCCCTACCACGAGCCCGAGGTCGAGTTGCAGGACACCTACCGTGAACGACCCAACGTGCGACGGCTGAGCGCTCGGCGCCGCCGGGATGAGATCGACGACATCTTTGCCGATGACCCGGTTTCCGATCGCCGGACCACGGCGCTGCGGCCGGTGGGCGGCGGACGCGGCAACGGGCGCAACGGGGGCGACGTGCGCGTGCACTTCGTTGCTCCCAAGAGCTTCAACGACGTGCAGGACGTCGCGGACAAGTTCAAGGACACGATCCCGGTGATCCTCAACCTGCAGAGCACCGACACCGATCTCTCGAAGCGGCTGATCGACTTCTCCAGCGGGCTCACCTACGCACTCGACGGCGGTATGCAACGGATTGCCGACAAGGTGTTCCTGCTCACCCCGCGCAACGTCGAGGTTTCGGCCGAAGAGCGCGCGCGGCTGGTGGAAAAGGGCTTCTTCAATCAGTCTTAGCTGGAGGCTAGGTGCGCCGCACCGGACGCCGCTAACGTTCTGATCATGCAAGTCGGGCTCATCGGTGCTGGCAACATGGCGCGCGCACTGGCGCGCGGGTGGGGCGACGCGGTGCTCTGCTGCGACGCCGGTTCTGGCCGCGCACGGGCGCTCGCGCAGGAGCTGGGCGGCGAAGCGCTTGACGGTCCGGGTGCCGTGGCGCAGCGCGCCGACCTGGTCGTGCTGTGTCACAAGCCGGCGCAGCTCGACAGCGTCGCTGCCGCGATCGCGCCCAGCGGCAAGCCGATCGCCTCGGTGCTCGGCGGGGTTTCGATCTCAGCGCTGCAGAGCGCGTACCCCGGGGTCGATGTGTTCCGGCTGATGCCGAACACGCCGGTCGAGGTCCGGCGGGGCGTGACTTGCATCGCCGTCGCACCCGATGTGGACCCTGGGCTCGAGGCCGAGGTGGTGAAGCTGTTCAGTCGGGTGGGCACGGTGGCGCCAGTGCAGGAGCCGCTACTGGGTGCCGCCACCGCGGCGATGGGTGTCGCCCCCGCGTACATGGCGCTGGTCGCCGAGGCGCAGGTGGACGCCGCCGTGCGCTACGGCCTGCAGCCGGCAGTGGCCGGCCAGCTCGTCGTCGAGACGATGTCCGGCACCGCGGCTCTGCTCGAGTCACGTGGGTACGACACGCTCGCGATCCGGCGAGAGGTCGCCTCCCCGGGCGGAAGCACGGCCAGGGGCTTGGCCGCACTCGAACGCGCCGGCGTCCGGGCGGCGTTTCAGGATGCCGCCGATGCGGTGCTCGGCGAAGGAAACCGCTGATGCTGGGCCTGGCGCTGACGAGAGTCGACCTCGCGAACTACGTCGACGCGCTGTTCGAGGTCTACATCATTCTGATCCTGCTCTACATCGTGTTCAACCTGCTGTTCTCGTTCGGCGTTCGGCTGCCGTATTCGCGCTGGTCGGACGCGCTGTTGAACTTCCTGCGCGACGTGTGCGAGCCCTACCTGCGGATCTTTCGCCGGTTCATCCCGCCGATCGGCATGATCGACATCACGCCGATGATCGCCATCATCGTGCTCGGGTTCCTGCGCACGATCGTCGGCAACGTGATCGCCGGCGGCTGAGTCTCTAGGC
>CAXMLR010000296.1:0-3516 GCA_964194275.1 uncultured Solirubrobacterales bacterium | reverse complement strand
CCTGACCGCCGAGCTTGCCCTCGGTACCGACCTCCCGGGCTACGCGCGTGACCTCGGCGGCAAAGCTCGAGAGCTGATCGACCATCGAGTTGACGGTGGTGCCGATCCGCGCGAACTCTCCTTTGACCGGGCGCCCTTCGATCTCGAGCGCCATCTTCTGGCTGAGGTCACCCTCGGCCACCGCGACGATCACGCGGGCCACCTCGGTCGTGGGGCGGACGAGGTCGTCGATCAGGCCATTGACCGAGCCAACGGTGGTGGCCCAGCCACCGTCGGCGTTGGCGAGCCGGGCGCGCTCGGTCATCCGGCCTTCGCGCCCGATGATCTGTCCGATCCGGACCAGCTCGGCCTCGAGCGCGGCGTTGCGTGCCACGAGGTCGTTAAAGGCGGCCTCGAGGCGACCGACCTCGTCCTTGCGACGTCCGGGGAGCCGCACATGGAAGGCACCGCCGGCCGCTGCCCGGAGTGCCGCTTCCAACCGCCCCAGCGCGGGATCGACCTCGCTCTCGGCGCGCGGATGCCCATTACCCGGTGCTGCGCGACCGGTCGCCGTCTTCGCCATCGCCCCTACCGTGCCACCGTGCTAGCCATCTTGCCGGGAACTATGTCAGAGCGTGGCTCAATGGGTAGATGATTCATGCATTGGCGACCGCGCGGGCACGCAGCGCCGCCTCGATCCGTCCCACCGTGAACGCCACCGTCTCCCGGTGCGCCGCCGACAGCGGGCCGGATAGGGCGGCCTGCGCGACGATCGCGACCGGGTCACGCTGACCCCGGAGCTCAGTCAGCCGCTGCCCCAGGTCGGCCGTGGACGCCGCGCCCGCCAGCTCGGCCAGCGCCGCGTCGAGCGCGACGAGGAGCTGCAGCGAGGCCTCCCGGTCCCGACCGTGGTCGAGATCGCTGCGGGCCCGCAGAACCAGCTCCTCGCAGGCCAGCGCCGGCTCGCGGCGACCCAGCACGGCGGCGAGGCGCGCCTGGGGATGCAGGACCTTGGAGCGACTCTCGCGGCCGGCGGGGAGCAACAGCTCGAGCGCGTCGGTCCAGAGCCCGTCGGCAACCTGCTCGCCGGCCCCGTAGCCGACACGCGCCGCCAGCAGCTGGCGCCGCTCCACCGCGTGCAGGCTCGGGTCCGTGGTGACGAGACGAAACGCATGCAGTGCCTGGTTGAGCACCGCCAGCCCGGCCGTCAGGTCAGCTTCCCCCGCTTCGGCGAGCCAGGTCCGCGCCGCGTCGGCTCCGGCGAGCGGGGCCGCAACGTCGATCATCGTCGCCCGACCGGTGGTCACCGGCGTAGGCTCAGGCTCAGGTTCAGCCTTACGCTGTCGGCGTCCGATCACCATCCGTCGGCGTTCCGGCGCTCCCAGCGTCGCGAGCACAAGCACGTGCCCCAGCTCGGATCCGGAACCACCGCCGGTCGGCCGGCGGAACATGTAGCGACCGTCAGGCGGGCCCAACGCCCAGGGCACCTCGATCTGGCTGAAGCGGAAGAAGGGACCGGGGCCGGTCAGTGTGCGCCGGCGGCCGTGCGGACGGCGTACTTGCTGGGGGTGATCGGGACGATCGGTTCCGGGATCTGGCTGATGCGGTTGATCAGCTGGATCCATTGTCCGGGCTTGAGGATCGTCTTGATCTCGCTGGACAGCTTCTTGTTGGCCCCGAACAGCGGCGTGTAGGAGACCTGAATCCGGTTGTTGTGATCAGGCAGCGCGAGCGTGTTGTTCTGGCCCTTGTAGCTCATCAGGCTGACGATCTGATCTGGTTTCATCGCTCCTTGGAGCGTGAGCAGCCGGCGGATCGTGATGTCGGCGATCGAGCCTGCGCCCTGATGGCCGAGCAGCGGGATGTTGTTGATCTTGGAGATGTCGACGCTCGAGCCGCTCGCCCCGGCGGCGTCGGTCCCGCTCGAACCGGTCAGGCTATGGCCGCACTGCAGGCCGGAGACGGTGGGATCGAGACCGGACGCGGAGAGGAACTCGACGGTCGCCATCACGCGACGGTCGATCAGGCCGGCCTGGATGTCCCGGCGCCCGCACTGGTAGATCTGCACATGGGGATCCTGGAGGATCCGATTGGTCAGCTGCTCCTTGCTCATCAGCAGGATCTGCCCGATCGAGGGGTTCTTCGCTCCGGGTCCGAAGAACGGATCGACGCCCGCGGCCCGGTACACGGCGGTCGCCTCGAGCAGCTTCCATCCGTCGAGGATCGGCTTGGGGTCAATCTGGGGGGCGTCCTTGCCGGCCGGCTGAATCATGAACTGCATGTGCGAGGCCTGGCTCGAGCTCGGCGCTGCGATCCGGCCCAGGATCGTGCCCGCGATCACGACGGCGCCGGCCTTCAGCGGCTGCAGCGTGTACTGGCTCTTGTTGAGATGCAGCACATCGGAGAAGTAGTTCTGGAAGCTCGAGATCTGCGCCCGGGTATTGCGCAGCTGCAGCTGGCCTCCCGCTGCGTAGGAGCCGGGCCGCGAGGGGTTGGCGAACAGCCGCTCCTTGACCAGCGGGGCGGAGGCGCTTGTAGTCGTGCTCGTCGACGACGTCGTCGATGTCGTATGCGGCAGCGTCGGAGCGGCCTTGGCCTCCTTGGTGGCCTTCGTCGTCGAGACGGTCGGCGCGCTCTGCTGCTGGCCCGCGCTCGCGGGAGACTTCGGTGCGGGGAGCGCCGGCAGGCTCAGCTGCTTGGCCAGATCGGCCGCCGAGAGCTTCACCGGGTTGGGCACGGGATAGTTCTTCGGCACCGAGCCGAGGTGCGCGTAGGTGAAGGTGTTCCCGGTCTGGTCCTGAAGCTTCACGAACCGCCCGAGGCTCTGGCTCTGGCCGACCGCGACGATCTTGCCGTCGTTGACCGCGATCAACGGGGCGTTCTGCTTGGCGTAGATTGAGACCGACCGGCTGGCGGTGGAGGTGATCGGAACCGCGGCGTTGCTCGTATGCACCCGCCGCGTAGCCAGCTTCTCGACGCTGTCGTCCGCGTACCGAGCCTTCGCTGCGACCGGGAAGTGACCCTGCACGAGACCGGTTAGCGCGCCGATCAGCTTGTCCGGCATCCCGCCGATCAGCTTCGCGCGCAACAACACCGATTGCACGTACCAGCTCGCATGGTTGTAAGCGAAGATTCCCTGGGCGAGGTCCTTCGACCCGCCCGCAGCATGCAAATAGCGCGCCGCTGCGAAGATCGCGTCCACCGGGTTATACGGATCGGCGACCCCGTCTCCGTTGGCGTCGACACCCCACGTCTTCCAGGTGGAGGGCAAAAACTGCATCCAGCCGACCGCGTTCGCGCTCGAGACAGACAGGTTCCGGCCGTAGTCGGTCTCGATCTCGTTGATCGCGGCCAGCACCTGCCACGGAATGTTGTACTGGATTCCGGCCGCCTGGTAGATCGGAATCAGAAACGGCGGGATCCGGAAGGAGTCGATGAAGAAGTTCGGGACGCCGATCGGAGCCGCGCCCGGAAGCGCGAACGAGAACGTCGGGTTCGAGGCCGTCGGTGTTCCACCCTGGCCGCGCAGCGCGGGCG
>CAXMLR010000295.1:0-19782 GCA_964194275.1 uncultured Solirubrobacterales bacterium | reverse complement strand
CCTGCCGGTCTGGAAGCCGGAGCTCGCTCCGGCGGCCGATCAGTTCCCCGGAACCGACGCGTGGTTACAAACGTTGCGAGATCGGCCCACGGCCGCCGAGGTCGAGCGTCGCGGCGCGCCGGTTCCCGTTCCGGGCTCGCCCATCTCGACCTAGTGCTGCACTAGCGCTCTTCGTGCGGGGCGAGGCTCCGGTCCGCTGTGGAGTCCATACATCCGGCCGGAACGTCACCTGACTTAAAGCTGTTGACCGGTCAACGATGCCTCGCCGTCGGGGCTCCTGCGCGCTGCACCCCCAAAACCACGAGCCCGGCGATCAGTCCCCAGAACGGAGCGTTGAGACCGAGCGCCGTGACGCCGGAGGCGGTGGTCGCGAATGTGACCAGCGCGGCATCGCGGTAACCGAGATCGGCGGTGGCGGCGCTGAGAGCCGCGCCCAGCGCGCTCAGCAGTGCCAGCCCGGCCACCGCCTCGATCAGCAGCGGCGGCGAGCTGGCGATGAACGCCGTGGCGAGACCCGCCGCAGGCCCGA
The DNA here is from genome assembly GCA_964194275.1 of uncultured Solirubrobacterales bacterium. Taxonomy (GTDB): domain Bacteria; phylum Actinomycetota; class Thermoleophilia; order Solirubrobacterales; family Solirubrobacteraceae; genus Palsa-465. The sequence goes on along the minus strand of CAXMLR010000295.1, from coordinate 19,253 downwards.
GCACGAGATATGTCGCACCGCCCGCCGCGCCGGCGATCCAGCGCCGCTCGGGCCGCGGGCCGGCGTCGGGGCCGGCCATCAGCGCCGCGGTGATTGCGGCGAGGTTGATGCCGTGCCCGCCGAGGGGGGCGATGACGGTCGAGACGGCGCCGGTGCTGGTGAGAATCGGGCGCAGGCGAGGGCGGTAGCCGTGGAGCAATAGGACGCTGGTCCCGGCGAGATTCTGTGAGGCCATCGTCACGAGAAACAGCGGCAGGCCGAGACTGACGACGGTGCGGAGCTCGAAGTGGGGAAGGGTTGCGGTGAGAGACGGAGCTGCGTTGGTGAATGCGCCACCGCCGAGGCGCCCGTCGACAGTGAGTGCAACACCCGCCGCCAGCAGCGCACCCAGGACTGCGAGGCGGCGGGCGACTCGCAGCAGCAACAGCCACGTGAGGATCACGGGCGCGGCGAGACCGGGCAGTGTCACCGCCGCGCGGGCGGTGGAGATGCAGATCGGGAGCAGCACGCCGGCCAGCAGCGCGCTGGCGAGTGGAGCGGGAATCGCGACGATTGCTCGTTCGAAGGAACGCGACAGGCCGGCCGCCACGACCAGCAGACCGGAGACGACGAACGCCCCCAGCGCCGCCGCGTAGCCGCCGTGAACCGCGCCGGCGCCGATCAGCAGCGCGGCGCCGGGCGTCGACCAGGCAATGCTCACCGGCATCCGCGTGCGCCAGCACAACACGATCCCCGTCACACCCATGGCGACGCTCAGCACCAGCAGGCCAGAGGACGCTTGGAGGTGACTGGCTCCCACCGCGCGCAAGCCCGCCAGCACGACGGCGAACGAGCCGGCGAAGCCGACGAGCGCTGCGGCCACGCCGGCGAGCACCGGCTGGGCATCCTCGCGCCTCATCCTCCGGCCGGGGTAAAGATCCAGTTCACGGCCCGCGCGGCCCGCACCGCCACATATCGGTGCTCGTCATCGGCGCGGAACCGGGCGGCGTCCCCCGGGCGCAAGTCGACCTCGTGGTCGACCGGCCCCACACGCAGCCGTCCGGTCAGACAGATCACCAACTCCTCGGTCCCGGACAAATGGCCGGCGCTGCGCTGCTCGGTTCCGGTCGGCAGTTCGAGTTCGTAGATCTCGGCGTGTTGGTGGCTGGGCTGCGCGTGCACGAGCCACGCTCTCATCCCCGAGTCGGCGTGCAGCTCGGGTCCCGAGCGGGCCCGGATCACGCTCGCCCGCGGCGCTTCGTCGGCCAGCAGCGCCGACAGCGGCAGCCCGAGCGCGCGCGCGATGCGAAACAGGGTCTCGACCGACGGATTGCCGTGGCCGTTCTCGATCCGGCTAAGGATCGTCTTCGACAGCCCCGAAGCGTGGGCGAGCTCGCCTAGCGTCATTCCAGCGAGGTGGCGCCGCTCGCGCACGACGGCTGCGATTCGCTGATTGAGCGACACCAGCTGGTCCATTGCGTCTGCGGGAGCCCTCACGCCCGCGCACTATAGTGCGCAAACTGATAACTTCACTGCATGGGCGACCCAGCTCCCGGCGGTTCGGGCCGGGGCCGCTGGACTCGTCCTAGTGCGACGACTTGGTTCAGGACGCGCTGTCGGCCATCGCACACCTGCGCGGCGCGCGCTCGTCGCCGTGCTGCTCACCCAATCGTCGAGCAAGCGGCGCGAGCCGCCAGCGACCGCCTCGGCTTTGCTTCCTGCGACCCCACAGCGGGGCGGAGGTATCAGAGCACTCGCGTGCTCCCAGACTTCGGTGCCGCAGATCGACTGCGGACAAGCAGAACGACCATTGCCGCGAGCAGCGCGGGGGCGAGGGTGAGGCTCGGTATCACGTCACCGTGACCGATTCCGGAAGCTCCGATCGCCACCACCATGGTCACGGCCAGGATCAGCGACACCGGGGCGACGAGCAGCCGCATGGTCAAGAGGACGCCGCCGGCTGTCTCGAGGATCCCCGCGAGGATTTCGAATGCAGCGGGCCACGGCAGTCCAAACGCGCGGAAGGCATTGAGTTCCCAGTGATGAAAAACGAACTTGACCAGGCCGGCGAAAATGAAGATGACGCCGGCGATGATCGCGGTGCGGGTCGCGATCAGATCCCGCCGAACGGCCGCATCTGGCCCGGTGACGGCGAGCTGCACCACCCGTGCGGCACTCACGGCGCGACTCGCTGAATTCCGGCCGCGCTCACCAGGACAGCTTGACAGCGCCGGGGGAGGGAGGGGCCGGTCATGACTTCAGGGGCGCCGCGCCCAGGTCCGGTATACCTGCGTCATGCCCCTGCCGGCAGTTCCCTCCATCCGGCCCCAACCGCTGATCGCGGTGGCCGACGTCGAGCTGGCTAGCGGCTGGTACCAGCGGGTGCTCGGGGCCACGAGCGGCCACGGTGGCCGAGAGTACGAGCAGCTTCTGGTGGAAGGAGCGCTCGTGCTTCAGCTCCACCGGCTCGGCATCGATCACCACCACTTGGCAATTGGCGATCCGCGGCAGCCGCTGGGCAACGGTGTGGCCCTGTGGTTCGAGGCAGGCGACTTCGACACGATCGTGGCGCGAATCGCCGAGGCCGAGGCGGAGATCGTGACCGACGTGCACGTGAACCCAAACGCCGGCCACCGTGAGATCTGGATCCGAGACCTTGACGGCTATCTGGTCGTTTTCGCGGAACGCTCGGGCTAGCGCCAGTGTCCAGGCTTGCCCGGATTATCAATGGCAGTGCCTCTGCCCACTCGAGCCTCGACTCTGCAACCCGCGACGCGCTGCTCCGCCGCATCGGCCTAAGGACGGCGCCCGCGGCAACCGAGGACGGCCTGCGAGTGGTCCACCGGGCCTTCGTCGCCCAGGTCCCCTACGAGGACCTCGCCGTCCAGCTCGGCGAGTCCCAGCCCTTGGAGGTGGACCGGCTCGTGCGACGGGTGTTGCAGGGCGGCCGGGGCGGTTACTGCTTTGAAGCCAACACCGTGCTGCGGGCGCTCCTCGAGGTGCTCGGCTTCGCGGTCGAGCGCCACGAGGGCATCGTGGCCGCACGTGATGCTCGCGGCCGCGGCGAGCTGACCAACCACATGGCCCTCGTCGCCCACGTCCCCGGCGGCGGTTCATTCATCGTCGAGTCCGGACTGGGGGAGGGGCCGCTCGATCCGCTGCCGCTCAGAGAAGGCACGGCTCGCTCCGGAGCATTCGAGTACGAGCTTGAGCGTGAGGACACGGGGTGGTGGGTGCAGCAGCACCCGTTCGGGTCGATTCCGGGCTTCTGGTTCTCAAACGCTACGGCCACCCTGGCTGATTTCGAGCCGCACCATCGGCGGCTAGCGAGCTCACCGGACTCGAGCTTCGTGCAAACGCTCGTCGTGCAACGTCCGTTCGACGACCACATCCGCACGCTCCGCGCGCGCACGTTGTTTCACGACGGCCCCACGGTCCGCCGCCGGCGCGTGCTCGAGGACGTGCACGCGTTTGCAACTGAGCTCCAGTCGAACTTCGGGATCGACCCGGGCGAGCTCGGCCCGGAGCGCCTCGGTCGACTGTGGCGCCAGGCCGAGGAGCAGCACGCGCGCCGGCGAGCGTAGGTCTGCGCTGCTATGAGTGCGGGAACTCCGACCGCTGGCGGGGTCTTCTCGGAGAGACGAACGACCACTCCGTTGGGTACGGGGACCCACTCGGTCAACGATCCCGGGCTTCGCCTGGATCGTGGTTACGGGCGCGCCGCTGGCAGCCGGCCGTGGGCGGCCAGCTTGAGCAAGGCCCGGAGCGTGACCCCTCCGCGCCACTCAACCGACTGACCCGCCGACCAGGCAAGCCAGTCGAACGTCCAGCCGCCGTCGTCCTGCTGGCCCTGCGCCAGTCGCTCCAGATCCGCGTCGATCTGATCCTGACTGAACAGCGTCCGGCTGCGCCCGTCCGGTCGTTCGGACAGGGTGAGCGCGGTCAACCGCTCGTGCTCGGTGCCTCCCGGGACGGGTACGGAGCCGTCTTGCCCCAGCTGCGAGCGGAGCCGCTCGATCGCCGCCTGCGCACGCGAGGAGTCGGGAACGCTGTCGAGGAAGTCGAGCGCGAACTTCAGCCAGTAGCCACTGAGCACGTTGGGACCTTCGAGCCGCGCCCAGCACCAGTCCGTTCCGTGCTCAAGCCAGGGCAGGCTCGAGCCGGATTCCCACAACACCCCCGCGAGCGCGAAGGTGAGGTGCGAGCCACCCGGGGAGGGCACCATCCACGGAGCGTGCGGGGACGCCGCGGCGGTCGACATGACGAACGGCACGCCGCCGTCCGGGTCCGCGATCGCCGCGATCCACGCGGCGGCGTCGGCGATCATCGGATCGTTCCGGGGGTGGACGGCGACCAGCACCTCGAGCGCATGCAGGGTGCAGGCAGGCTCGCTCTCAGGTGCGCGCACGTCGGGCTCCAGAGCGTGGCCGAAGCCCCCATCTGGATTGCGGTAGGCCCGCAGCGCGTCGATCACGGGGGCGACCGGAGCTCCGTGCAGCAGCGCGGCGAGACGGTGGCGATCGAGCAGGCGGGCATTGGCGAGCATGAACTGCTCCGCGGCGTCGACGTCTACAGGCATGTCGTCAAGCTACGCCTTCGCCGCCCGGGCGTCTTGGAAGGTTCGGACGCGTGTCGCCGTGGGGCCCGAACCCGCTTAGGGCCTTAGCCGACCCCGCTGAGTACCGGCGTGAAGGCCGGACGCTCGGCCATCGGCCGCACGTCGACGGCGACGACCTTGTACTCCGGGCACGAGGTGTTGACGTCCGCTGACTGACCCACGAGGAGGTTCGTCCGTGCCTCCGGGAAGTGAAACGAGGTGAACACGTGGCCGGGTTCGATTCGTTCGGTAATGCGCGCGTGGAGCTCGGTCTGTCCCACGCGGCTGCGCACCGACACCTTGTCGCCGTCGGAGACCCACAGGCGCTCGGCGTCAACGGGATGAATCTCGAGCCAATCGCGGTCCACCAGTTCGATGTTGTGCGTGCGCCGGGTCATCGTGCCGGCGTTGTAATGCTGCAGCACGCGTCCCGTCACCAACACGAGCGGGAACTCGCCGTCTGGGGCGTCGCCCGGTTCCTTGTAGGGGAGGGCGGCGAACTGACCGAGGCCGTCGGGCAAGTCGAAGGTCGTGTCGTACAGCGTCGGCGAGTCCGAGCCGTCGGCGCGCACCGGCCATTGCAACCCGCGCCGGCCGAGGCGCTGCTTGCTGACCCCCGCGTAGGCCGGGGTGAGCCGTGCGATCTCATCCAGCGCGTCCCACGGCGTCTGCCAGCCCATCTCGTGCCCGAGCATGCGGGAGACCGCCATGATGATGTCGATGTCGGTCCTCGCATCGCCCGGCGGATCGATCGCGGCCTCGACGGCCTGGAAGCGCCGCTCGGCGTTGATGAACGTGCCTGACTTCTCGAGGAATGACGAGGCCGGCAGGACCACGTCCGCGTACTTGGTCGTCTCGTTCTCGAAGATCTCCTGGCAGACCACGAACTCAAGGTTCTCCAGTGCTGCAATCACGTGGGCGGTGTCGGGATCGGTCTGCGCAACATCCTCGCCGAAGATGTACATCGCCTTGAGTTCGCCGGCGATCGCCGCGTCGAACATCTGCGGGATCGTGTAGCCCTTCTCGCGGGACAGCTCGACCCCCCACGCGTCCTCGAAGGAACGCGCGACCGCTTCGTCGCTGACCCGCCGGTACGCCGTGTAGGTATCCGGCAGCGCGCCCATATCCGAGGATCCCTGCACGTTGTTCTGGCCGCGCAACGGAAGCAAGGCAGACCCGACCTTGCCGACCTTGCCCGTCATCATCGCCAGGTTGCACAGCAGCTGAACGACCTCTGATCCGTACTTGTGCTCAGTCACGCCGAGGCCCCACAGCAGCGAGCCGCTCTGTGCCTCCCCGTAGATGTGGGCGGCCCGCTCGAGATCGTCCGCGGGCACACCGGTGATCGCCTCTACGGCCGCCGGGTCATAGACCTCGAGCAGCTCCTCCAGCGCGCCGTACCCGCTGGTGCGGGTCGCGATGAAGTCCTCATCCACCATTCCGTCCCGGCGAATCACGTGGCACAGTCCGAGCACCACCGCTGCGTTCGTGCCGGGCCGCGGCGCGAGGTGCACCGCTCCGTAGTCAGCCAACTCGATCCGGCGCGGATCGATTGTGATCAGCTTGCAGCCGCGGAGCGCCGCCTGCTTGATTCGGGCGCCGACCACGGGATGGCCCTGCGTCGGATTGACACCCAGCAGCAGCGCCACTTCGGCGTGGTCGAGGTCGGTGAACGAACCGGTGGCGCCCGAGAGGCCGAAGGACCTCCGCATGGCAAACGAGGTCGGCGAATGGCATACGCGCGAGCAGTTGTCGATGTTGTTGGTCCCGATTGCCGCTCGCATCAGCCGGGCCATCGCGTAGCAATCCTCGTTGGTGGCCCGCGAGGAGGCGAGGCCGGCGATCGCGTTCGGCCCGTGCTGGGTTTTGATTCGCTGCAGCTCGCTGACGATCCGCGTCAGCGCCTCCTCCCAGCTGGCGACCCGGAAACCGGCGCCCTCACGAATCAGGGGCGAAGTGAGCCGGTCGGGCGAGCGCGTGAACTGGTGGGCGAACCGCCCCTTCAGGCACGTATGGCCCTCGTTCGCAGGTCCGTCGAGGGCGGGAGAGATCGACGCGATGCGGTCGTGCTTGGCGTGAGCCTCCAGCCGGCAACCGACCCCGCAGTAGCCGCAGGTCGTAGTGACGGTCTGATCAAATCGCTCGGTTTCCATGTTCATCCCCTCTCAGCCGATCGTAGACCCTTGCGCAACCGCGGGCCGGGTTCGGCAAACCCTCCCATGCCGGTGCCGACCAGCCCATCAAGCAGCGTTATCTCGGTGATCGCGTCCGTCGGGCAGGTGTCCGCGCAGGCCCCGCACGAGACGCAGGTCGAGTCCTGAAAGCCGCTGTCAAGCCCGGCGGTGACATTGGCCGGGAAGCCACGACCGGTCGCGGTTAGCGCGAACGCTCCCTGGACCTCGTCGCAAGCGCGGACGCAGCGCCCACAGGAGATGCACAGCTCGTGCTGAAACGCGAGGTAGGGGTGGCGCCGATCAAGCTTGACGTCGTGGGTGGCGCCGGGCCAGCGGGGATCGTCGGCCCCGAGCCGGTCGGCGATCTCGGCTAGCTCCGTGTGCGGCGCGGGGGGTTCTGGCAACTCGGACAGGACGAGCTCGACGACGGCGGTGGCAACGCGACGGGCCCTGGGGTCAGCGGTGTCGATCACCATCCCGTCGCGGCACGGGGTAGTGCAAGCGGGCAGTGGCTTGGGCGATCCTTCGACGCCGACCAGACACACCCGACAGGCTCCAAACGGCGCCTGGCGCTCGTCGTAACAGAGCGTCGGGACCCACGCGCCGGCCGCGCGGGCGGCGTCGAGGATCGTCGCGCCGGCGGCCACCTCGACCGACATCCCGTCGATGCCGACCTGGGTCATGTCAGCCCCAGCTCCTGCGGGAAGTGCGCCAGCAGGCTTCTCAGTGGCGCGGGCATGCCGCTGCCGTGGGCGCAGAGGCTGCCGAGCTCGAGCGCTTCCAGGAGCTGCTCAAAGCGCTCGCGGTCGACCGGTGCATCACTACGGAACATGTCGTGCGCTCGACTCAGTCCGATCCGGCAAGGAAAGCACTTTCCGCAGCTCTCGTGGGCGCCGAAACGGAGCAGATGGCTGGTGAGCTCACGCATGTCGGTGCGATCGTCAAAGGCCAGGATGCTCCCGTGGCCGACCATGCAACCCTCCGCCGCCAGCGCGTCGAAATCGAACGCTGTGTCGAGGCGCGAGGCGGGCAGGATGCCCCCCAGCGGGCCTCCGATCTGCACGGCCTTGATCGCGGCGCCGTCCCGCAGGCCGCCGGCCACGCGCTCGCACAGCTCGCGGACCGGGAGACCGAATGGGACCTCGAATACGGTCGGGCGTACGAACCGCTCGTTGAAGCACACAAGCTTGCTGCCGGCAGTCCTGCTGTCCGGGCTGAGCGCGTGGTAGGCGTCGGCTCCGCGAGCGGCCAGAAAGGGCATGTTGGCGAGGGTCTCGATGTTGTTGACGACGGTCGGACATCCATACACGCCGCGCTCAGCGGGAAATGGGGGCCGCGCCGAGACGGTGCCGCGCAGCCCCTGCAGGCAGGCGAGCAGGGCGGTCTCCTCGCCGACCACGTAGGACCCAGCGCCCTCGACCACCGTCACGTCGAAGCTGAACCCGCTGCCGAGGATGTCCTCGCCCAGCCACCCGTCGGCATGTGCCCGCTCGATCTCGGCGTCCAGCGCGGGTTTCGACAACGGATACTCCGAACGAGTCAGGACGAATCCGTGGGCGGCACCGACCGCGTGTCCGGCCAGGGCCAGGCCCTCCAGGACGCGGGCCGGGTTTCTCTCCATCAGGTATTTGTCGATGTAGGACCCCGGATCGCCTTCATCGCCATTGGCGACGATGAATTTCTCGTCGCCGCTGGCTGCGCGGGTGAATCGCCACTTCGTCCCAGCCGGAAAGCCGGCGCCCCCGCGCCCGCGGACCTCGCCGGCTTCGATGATCTCCAGTAACCCCTCCGAACCGAGTTCGGTGAGTGCCCGCCGTAGCCCTGACCAGTCCCCGGGCGCGGTCAGCACGGGCTCCGCCAGCAGGCTCTCCCAGGCCGGCTCGGGGGCTGGTCGGGGCTCGCCGGCCAGCACCCGCTCCACCACGTCCGCGCCGGCGTCGATTACCTCGCCGTCGCGCACGGCTGGGGAGGAATGACAGAAGCCGAGGCAGACGGTCTCCGCCAGCGAGACCGTTCGGTCCGCGCGGCGCTCGCCGAGCTCCAGTCCCAGACCCGCCCGGATCTCGTCGACATGGCGGCCGCCGCTGGCGGCAAAGCACGCCGTGCCGGTGCAGACGCGCACGTGGCGCGCGCCGCGTGGATTGAGCAGATCGTCGTAGAACGTGGAGACGCCGTAGACCGCGGCCTCCGGCAGGCCTGACACGGCCGCGGCACGCCGGCGATCGTCGTCGGTGACCTCACCGTGATCGTCGACCGCCTCTTTCAGGACGTCAAGTGCGGTCGGCGCTGTCACCTCGTGGTGGCGGCGGATCAACTCAACGAGATTCTGCGACACGAGCTCCTCCTACAAATTTGTACAAACACGATACATCGAGTCCGGGTCCGGTGAGGAATCGGCACGGCGCAGACCGGGTAGCCCCAGCTTGACCGACCCCCCGCGAATCTGGAGCCGTGGCCGAAATCCGAGACGAATCCCAACAGGACGAAACGGTGCAGGAAGCCGCGGAGCGCGCTGACCGCGCCGGTGAGCACCGACAGGAACGCCAGCGCCGCGCGGCGCAGGCGGAGGCCGCTGATGGCCCCGACGCCAGAGAGCTCGATCGCCGAGCCGACGATCACAGCACCGCCGCGCAAACCGAGGAGACGCTGTCGAGCGAGCGCGCCCAAGAGGCTGACGAGCAAGCGGAGGACTGAGCGTTCGCCAGCGCGGCCGGCGAACGGGCGGATCGCCATCCAAATTCATGCTTGCTGCCCGGCGTGCGGAGGGCCGGGCTCTATCTGTCGCGTCATGCGGGGCGCAGTGCCAGTCTCGAGTCGGGGACCACGCTCGGCGTCACGTTCAACTGCCGCTTCACCGGCCCGGCAGGCCGCCCACATACCGCGGGCACGCAGGTTGTTCGCGTAAGCGGCGAGAAGGGCACCCGGCCGAGCAGTTAGGCTGCGCGCCATGTCGGGGCAATGGGTGCACCTCGAAGGCGGCAGCGTCCTCGCGGCCTCCAGCACCGGGGCGTGGCTTCAGCAGCCCCAGTTCGGCGCGTTCGGCTTGATGGCGCCAATGCCGCCCTCACTGCGCGGGGAGCCAGCGACCACGAGGCATCTGCTCGACGGGGCGATCGCCGCCGCCGAGCGGTTCACACCGCCGGGGCCAGAGCCACCGATGACCCCGCGCCGCTGGGCGTGGCTGCTCGTCAACCAGTGGCACACCGCACATCACAGCGTCGCCCTCCTGCCGTTGGCGATCGAGCGCTATGACGCGACAAACCGCCCGGATCTCGCCGCGTTCGCCGAACGCAAGCTCGAGGAGGAGCAGGGACACGATCAATTTCCACTGAACGACCTGCGCGCGCTCGGCTATGACGCCGCAGCGGTGGTCGGGGCGGTGCCGGTGGCCCCGATGGTGAGAGCCATGGTCGAGCATGCGCGGACCTCCGTCCTAGGCGCGTCGCCGGTCGACTTCGTCGGCTACGTGTACGCGCTCGAGCGGCGCGTGATCCGGATCTCCGAGGAGCAGCTGGCCGCGCTCGACGCCCTGCTTCCGCCAGGGGTGCAGGCGAGTACCGGGGTGCGGGCTCACGCGACGGTCCTGGACATCGGGCACGTTGAAGACATGGTCACATTCGTCGCCGGCCTGCCCACCGAGGATCGAATCCTGATCGCTCGGAGCGCTCACCGGACGACGGCGATCAGCTGCGCTTCGGGACCGGACCAACATCCTTCCGACGCGGACCTCGCGCGCTGGCTCGACCGCTTCCAGCGGGCCGGGCCCGTCGACGCCGGCAATCTGATCACTACAAACCAGGAGAGGACACGATGAGCGGCGATCCGCAGAGCGTCAGGGGACATGAGATCTTGCAGAAGGTGGCTGGTCAGGCACTCGATGATGATGTCTTCCGCCAGCGGCTGATCGAGGACCCGAAGTCGGTGCTGCGCGAAGCGGGACTCGAGGTGGGCGACGACATCGAGCTCGTCGTCCACGAGAACACCTCGGACCGGGTACATCTGGTTCTACCTGCGCATCCCCAGGATGCGCAGAAGCTGAACATCGACGAGATCGACCTCGCGCTGCTGATCAATACGGTCGGCTTCTGAGCCGTCCCGATCCGGTTACCGCGTTCGGCCGGCGTCCAGAGCCTGGAGCAGAGCCCGGCTGGCCTGCTCGCCAGGGACATCACCCTTGACCTGAAAGAGCCCGAGCGCAGCTGAGGCCTCGGCCTGCGCGCGCTCGGCCGCCCCGACGTCAGCCAGTACGCGGGCCAGCCCGAGCCTCGCGGCGGCCTGCGCATGCACGAAGTCCGTCTGCGAGGCATGCTCGACCGCACTTCGCGCCCACCGTTCGGCAGCGTCGCGCTCTCCGCTCGCGAGCGCCAGCCTCGCGCGCACCGCATGCGTGATCGCGAAGTTGGCCATATCTTGGGGAGCACCCAGCGCTTCCGCTAGCTCCACCGCTGCCTGCGCGGCGGCGGGCTCACCACGCATCTGCAGCGCATGTCCCAGCCACGCCTGCGTGGTGGAGCGCACGACACGCTCACCCAGCTCGGCGAAGGTCGCCTCGGAACGTTCGAGGTACGGGATCGCTGCCTCCGCGCCGTCTCTGGACAGCTCGATCGTCCCGGAGGTCTGGTCACAGGTGGCCGCCATCGCGCGCATGCCGAGCGCGTGAAATGTCGCCAATGCCGTCTCGGCATGGCGGTGCGCCAGATCGAACCGGCCCTCCAGTCGTCGCACCTCGGCACGGCCGAGCTCGATGCATGCGGCGAGATAGGGCCCCGGCTCCTCGCCTGAGATCGCATCGAGTTCGGACGCGATCGTCACGGCGTCAGCGGGACCGAAGATCAGCGTCGCCACGTACCACCCCAGAGCCCGCGACCAAAGCCCGTAGTCGCCGGCTTCCCGTGCGTGCTGGGCCGCCAGCCGGGCCTGTTCACCCGACCGCGTCGCCCGGTTCTCGGCCCAGTGGACCCAGAAGGCCAGCCAGTGCGCCTTCGCCAGACCGCGTTGGTCGTCGGTGCGTGCGAACTCCTCGAGCATCCGCGGCAGCGTCGCCTCGAGCGTCTGCCCGGCTTCGTCAGGACGCGAATAGATCAGCCACTCGAGGCGATTCAGCGCCGCCGGGCCGAATTCGTCGCCTCCGTGCTCGGCCAGCGACAGAAGCTCATCTGCGCGCCCGAGGTCCCCGGCCTCAATCAGCCGCTCGGCCAGCGCCACGCCCACGACCTCACGCAGAGGATCGCCTGCCGGCGTCACCAGCAGAGCCCGCTCGAGGAGACTCCGCGCCGCCGGCATGTCGCTGCGATCGCCCGCTCGCCGGCCCGCCTCATACAGGTGCTGAGCCGCACGTCGAGCGAGCTCCGGCTCTATCTTGTGCCGCAATTCACGCTTGTAGAGGACGGCCTGCTCTAGGTGCCAGCCGACGATCTCGTCGAGCTCTATCAATTCGGTCCCGACCGCCTCCAGCCAGTCGGCAAAGCGCGCGTGGAGATCCGCGCGCGTGGCCATCGGCAACGCTCCGTAGGCCGTGTCACGAATCAGCAGGTGGCGAAAGCGAAACGCGTGATGGTGGCCGAGTGTCGAGGGCTGCCGGCGGATCAGGTCCTTACGCACGAGACCCTCGAGCCCTTCGTCGATTTCCTTGGCCGAGCGTCGCGGCGCGAGCGCATGGACCGCGGCACCGTGAAACACCTGGCCCTCCACCGCGCCCTGCTCGAGGGGCTCGCGCTCAAGTGCGCCCAGCCGGTCCAGACGGGCGGCGAGCAGCGCCTGAATCGTGGCTGGAACCTCGTCGCCGCCCTGCTCGCGGGCGAGCGCGATCATCTCCTGCAGGAACAGCGGATTCCCCTCGCTCGTGCGAATGACCCGGGCCCGTGCCTCAGCGCTGAGCTCGTCGCCGATCTGCTTGAGCATCACCTCGCAGTCCTCGCGATCGAGTGGCTCGAGCCGGAGGAGGGTTGCGTCGGTTTCGCGCGCAGTCCAGCCGTGGTGATCCTCGAGCAGCTCCGGGCGAGCCGTGCACAGGACACCGATCGGAGCACCGCGAGACAGATCGACAATGTGGCCGAGCAGATCGATCAACATCGACTCGGCCCACTGGAGGTCGTCGATGTGGAGGATCAGCGGGGTCCGCTGCGCCAGGCGCTCCAGCAGCACACGGACCTCCCAGAACAACTCCTCCGGAGTGGCCGCACCCCCACGCGAGAGGTGCTCGATGGTGCCTTGGGCGTCCTCGCCGGCCTGCGCCAGCGCCTCGAGGATCGGCCAGAACGTGATGCCCTCGCCGTAGTGCAGGCAACGTCCGCGCAGCACGGTCGCTGTGTCTTTGAGCTCGCTCAGCAGCTCCTCGACCAGCCGCGACTTCCCCACGCCTGCTCCCCCGAGGATGGTGAACAAGCGACAGTTGCGCTGCGCCACTGTGTCTTCCCAGAATTCGCGCAGCAACTGCAGCTCGCGCTCGCGGCCGACCAGGGGATCCTCCAGATGACGAATGACGCCTGGTGCCGCTGGGTCGACGCTGAGCAGCCGGAAAGCCGCCACGGGGCTCTGCTTGCCCTTGAGCTCGAGTGGCTCGAGGACGTCGACCTCCACCGCGTCGCGAACCATCCGCAGCGTCTCGGACCCGAGCAGGATCTCTCCGGGATCAGCCGCCTGCTCAAGGCGTGCGGCCACGTTGATCGGATCGCCGATCGCCAGCGAGCGCCTTGGGTCTGTGTGGACCAGACCCGTGTTGATCCCGGTGCGGAACTGCAGCACCACGCCGACGGCCGTGGCGATCAGCGGGAGTCGCTCACGAATCTCGGCCGCGGCTCGGACGGCTCGCAGCGCGTCGTCCTCGTGCACCCGCGGAATCCCGAAGATGGCCAGAACTGCATCCCCGGCGAACTTTTGGACCGTCCCGCCGTGGCGGAGGATCGTCGCGGTGAGCTCCTCGAAATAGCGGCGCAGAATGCCGTGGACTGCCTCAGGATCAAGCTGCTCGGCCAGCGAGGTGGAGTCGGCGACGTCGCAGAACAGCGCGGTCACGACCTTGCGGGCGTCATGGGTAGGCTCGGGATCGGGCAGGGCTATGCCGCATTCCCCGCAGAATCGGAACCCTGCTGGGTTCTCGGTACTGCAGCGCTCGCAGATGGGCATTTGGTTTGGTGAGCCCCCCGGTTCGATCACCGCCATGCTTTGGGCGTGATCGGGCCCCATATTCTGTCACCGACCGGGGTCGATGCACGGCCTCAGTCCACGAGGAGACTCTCGACGCAGGTTGCATCGTCGGGCACAACCGCGGCGGGACGATGGCTCGGATCCCGCGCCCCGGTGTTCATACCCAGCCCTTACGGCGGAAGTAGATCAGCAGCCCGACGCAGGTCAACACCATGCTGCCGAGGCCCAGCACCCAGAACGTCCACGTCGCGTGAATCACGCTGGTGACCAAGAACGAGAAGTTCATGCCGAAGAACCCGGTGATGAAGCTGAGCGGCAGGAAGATCGTGGCGATCACGGTGAGCTGCTTCATCACGTCGTTTTGACGGTTACTGACCGTCGAGAGGTACAGGTCGGTGGCGCCTGAGAGGAGATCTCGGTAGGAGTCGATCAGATCGCTGATCCTGATCAAGTGGTCATAGATGTCCCGAAAGTAATCCCGCTCGTCGAGTTCGAGGCCAGGAAGCTCGGACAGCTGGTCGATCGAGCGCGCGAACAAATCGCGTTGGGGGCTGATCACCTTGCGCATCGAGATCAGCTGCCGCTTGAGCGAGAACAGCCGCTCCAGCTGGCGCTCGCTGGGGTTCTCCAGCACTGCCGCCTCGAGCTGGTCGATTTCGTCGTCCATCTCGGACAGCATCGGAAAGAAACTGTCGGTGAGCGCGTCGAGGACGCGATAGAGCAGGAACTGCTCGCTGTGTAGGACCCGGCCCTCGAGCTGAGCTCGCTGCGAGTCGAGTGCCGGCAGCGGCTCGCGATGGATCGTCACGAGGTAGTGGCCGGAGATGAACAGGTGGACCTCGCGTAGCGGTTCCTGGTCGGCAGGCCGCTCCTGCCAGCCGCCGTAGAACACGAGGAACACATGGTCGCCGTAGTCGTCGATCTTCGGTCTCTGTCCGAACTTGCCTGAGTCCTCGAGCGCCAAGGGGTGAAACCCCAACAGCTTCCGCAGAGTCTCGAGCTCCTCGGGACCCGGCGTGCTCAGATCGAGCCAGAAGAACTGGTCGCCGTCCAGATGCTCACGAACGGCCGCCTCGTCGATGCCCGTGATACACGGCACGACAACGGTGAACTCCTCGCCACCGTCCTCCTTCGCCACCGCCTTGGCCTTTCCGACGGGCATCGTGCCCCCCTATTCGCTGCCGGAGACGAGAATCTTGCGGCGAGCTGAGCGGATGGGCACCGCAGCTACGCTCGCCCGGTGGCACAGAGCGACGCAGCCGCACGTCCTGCGGGACCGCTGACTCGCGTCCCCGCCTTCGGGCTGGTCGGCGGGGCAATCGCCTCCGTCCAGTTCGGCTCAGCCCTGGCGTCACAGCTGTTTGCCCAGGTCGGGCCGGGGGGTGCGGTCCTGCTCCGCCTCGTCTCGGCAACGATCGTTCTGGTGGTGCTGTGGCGCCCGAGGCTCACGGGTTGGAGCCGGCGGGAACTACTACTCGCTGGCTCATTCGGGCTCGTGCTGGCGGGGATGAACCTCAGCTTTTACGCCGCGCTCCACCGGATCCCGCTGGGCATCGCGGTGACGATCGAGTTCGTCGGACCGCTGGCGGTGGCCATCGGGAGCTCTCGCCGCCCGCGGGATCTCCTTTGGGTAGCCCTTGCGGTCCTGGGCATCCTGGCCCTGACCCGTGGCGGAACGTCAGGACTCAGCGGCGTTGGGATTCTTTTCGCGCTGCTCGCGGGCGGCTTCTGGGGCGCCTACATCCTGCTCAATTCACGGGTCGGAAGGGCTTTCGAGGGGGGAGCCGGCCTGGCGGTGGCCATGGTCGTCGCTGCGCTGGTCACCCTGCCGATCGGGGTGGCCGACGGAGGCTCCAGGCTGCTCACGATGCGCTCGCTGTTGATCGGCTCCGCGGTTGGGATGCTGTCCTCGGCGATTCCCTACTCGTTCGAAGTCGAGGCGTTGCGCCGGCTCGACCCGGGAGTGTTCGCGGTTCTGATGAGCCTCGAACCTGCGGTCGCGGCGCTGGCGGGTTTCCTCGTGCTGGGACAGGGCCTCGGGTCGCGGGGGGTGTTCGGGATCGTGCTCGTGGTGCTCGCATCGATCGGTGCCTCGCAGGGCACGCGCAAGCCGCCGGTCGCCGTCTGAGGCCGCCCTTGCGAGAGCGAGCATCAGCGGTAGGGTGCACCGATGGCGCTGATCCCCGGCACCGACCTGGATGTCTTTCCGCTCTCGCTGGGGACGAACGTCTTCGGCTGGACGGCAGATCGCGAGGCGTCGCTCGCGATCCTCGATGCCTACCGCGGCGCGGGCGGGGACTTCGTCGACACGGCCGACCTGTACGCGGGCTCTGAATCCGAGCGCATCATCGGCGAGTGGTTGGCCGCCAGCGGCAAGCGTGCCGAGATCGTGATCGCCACCAAGGTAGGGATGGCCAAGGAGCGGCTGGGGCTGGGGGCGGGCAACATCCGCGCCGCGTGCGATGACTCGCTGCGTCGGCTGGGCACCGATTACCTCGACCTCTATTACGCCCACCAGGACGATCCAGACACTCCGCAGGAGGAGACCCTGGACGCGTTCAACCAGCTCGTACAGGTGGGCAAGGTCAAACACATCGGCGCCTCGAACTTCTCCGCCGCGCGCCTCGCCGCCTCGCGGGAGATCTCTGACCGTGAGAGTTGGGCGCGCTACGTGGCAGTGCAGCCTCATTACAACCTGGTCGAGCGGGACGAGTACGAGGGAGAGCTTCAGGAGCTCTGCCAGCGGGAGAACATCGGCTGCGTGCCGTACTTCGGGCTGGCTAAGGGCTTTCTCACCGGAAAGTACCGGCCCGGTGGGGACGAAGTGGACAGCCCGCGAGCTCCCCGCGCGTCGAGCTACCTCGAGCGCGGCGGTGAGGCGGTCCTGGAAGCGCTCGACGAAGTGGCGCAGGCGCACGACCAGGCGCCCGTCGCTGCGGTCTCGCTCGCTTGGCTGAAGGCTCAGCCGACCGTGGTCGCCCCGATCGCCAGCGCGCGCAGCGTCGAGCAGCTGCAAGGTCTGCTGCCGGTGGCGAAGCTCGTACTGACCGACGACGAACTCGCGCGGCTCGACGCGCGGCCGGCCGCCAGATCCGGGCATGACCGGGATTGAGGCCTGGTGGCGAGCTGGGGAAACCGTGCCGCTGAGGTTGCGCGGCCGGGAGCGGATGGTCTTCGTGCGCAGGCTCGGGGCTGGCGGTTCGATGACGTTGCTGCACGGGTTCCCGAGCTCCTCTCACGATTGGGCCAAGATCGCGCCGGCGTTGAAGCCCGACCACTCGCTGCTGATGCCCGACCTGCTCGGTTTTGGCGCCTCTGACAAACCGGAGGACCACGGCTACTCGATTTTCGAGCAGGCTGATCTCGTCGAGGCGCTGTGGGCGGCGGAGGGGATCGCGCGGACCGTCGTTGTGGCTCACGACTATTCCGTGAGCGTCGCCCAGGAGCTATTGGCGCGACGGGCCGATGACTCATTGAACGTTGATCTGCTCGGCGTTCACCTGATGAATGGCGGTCTCTACCCGGACCTCCACCGGCCCCAGCCGATCCAGACGGCGCTGGCCGATCCCGAGCAGGGGCCGCAGATCAGCGCAGCCATGACCCAGGAATTGTGGTCCCAGGCGCTGGAGCCGACGTTCGGTGCCGGGTTCGACTACGGCGCTGATGCCGCTGAGATGTGGTTGGGGATGACGCGGGGCGGCGTCGTGGTGCATCGGCTGATCGCCTACATGGTCGAGCGGCGCGAGAACGAAGCCCGGTGGGTCGGCGCCCTCGAGCAGACCGATGTGCCGCTCTCGTTCGTTTGGGGCATGCTCGACCCGATCTCCGGCGCCCGCATCGCCGAGCGCATCCGCGAGCGACTCCCCGGTGCGCCTCTGACCGCGCTCGAGGATGTCGGTCACTGGCCGCCGCTCGAGGCACCCGAGCGCGTCGTCGCCGCGCTGTAAGCGTGTTCGAGTTTGCGCGGAAGCGCCTACCCCGTGTAGGCGCGCATCAAGGTCTCGGCGACGCAGACCGGCTTCTCGGCGCCCTCGCGCTCGAAGGTCAGCTCGGTCGCGAGCTGAGCGCCGCCGGAGACCTCGTCCACCGATGCGAGCTTCGCGCGCATCCGGACCTTTTCGCCGACCGGCATCGGGGAGGGGAAGCGCACCCGGTTGAGACCGTAGTTGAGCATGAACGCGAACCCGTCGAAGGTGAACAGGTCATACGAAAAGCGGGGGGCGAGCGAAAGCACGTAGTAGCCGTGGGCGATCGTCCCGCCGAACGGAGTCTGCTTGGCCCGCTCGATGTCGACGTGGATCCACTGGTCGTCTCCGGTGACCTCGGCGAACGCATTGATCTTCTCCTGGGTGACCTCGTGCCAGTCGCTGACGCCGAGCTCCTTGCCGACGTATGACTTGACTTCATCGAGACCGTTGAGCGTGAGCATGTGAGACCTCGTTGTTGGCTGTGCTTGCGGGGGCGAGGTTATTCGGGTTGAGCGAGCGCCGGGCCGCTAGCTCACGCTCCCGGCTCAGGCTCGCAGCGCACTGAGCAGGACGACACCGGCCAGCACGACCGCGACTCCGACCAGCTGGATCCGGCCGAGCCGCTCCGAGAACAGCAGGTATCCACCCAGTGCGGCCAGCGCCGCGAACTGGGAGGACAGAACGGCGGAGATGGCGATTCCGTGCCGGGCCCCGGTCGTGTAGGCGGCGAAGCCGAGCACCTCGCCAACGCCGGAGGCGATGACGAGCGGAAGCGCGCGGCGGGTGAGCTGCAGGCGACCGGTCAGCGCGAGCGGCAAGGCCAGCACCACCGTGCCGATCAGCCGCGCCGAGAGCACCACCCAGGCTGACGGCAGCGCGGCTCCGGCGCGGCCGGCGGCGTACAGGCTGCCGCCGAAGCTGAGCGCGGCGCCGATGGCCAGCGCGACTGCCTGCAGATGGTGGGCCGAGGCCGGGCTGCCGGCGAACCTGCGATCGGGAACCGCGGCCAGCACGATGCCGACCGCGACCAACGCCAGCGTCAGGCCCGACGCGGGCGCGATGCTCTCGCCCACCAGGAGGGCGATCACGGCGGCGATCGCGCCTTCGGTTGAAACGAGCGGGGCGACGAGCGCGATCTGGCCGATGCGCATCGCCGCGTAGGCGAACAGCAGTCCCCCGACGTTGCCGGCGCCGGCGAGGATCAGCCACAGCCCCGGGGCCCCGTTCAAGCGATCCGGAACGCCGCTGAGCGCGACGGCCGGGAGGGTGATCACGAGTCCCACCAGCATCACCCAGGCCACGACCGACCGCGGGTCGATCAACCGGCTCGAGCGCGAGGAACAGATCATCGAGACCGCCCAGGCCACGGCGGCGCCGAGGCCCCCGAGA